>CAYVKX010000180.1:342-2526 GCA_964452095.1 uncultured Weeksellaceae bacterium | reverse complement strand
ATTTTTTGAAAATGTTTTCAAATAATTTAAAAATGTCAAACATGTTCGCGGTGTGTGTGTGTGTGTGTGTGTGTGTGTGTGTTATTTCCCTAAGTACAGATCTGTGGTTTTTTGATTTCTCTAAATACAAAACGCGACTTGTTGTGATTTTCCTAAATACAAAACATACATGTGTTGCGATTTCTCTAAGTACAAAACGCAACATGGTTTGACTTCCCCAAGTACAAAAAGTGCAGTCACGCATCAACAATTCGTTAGCAGTCAACCTCTATTGGAACACAAACACATGACGCCTGTCAGCGTTTTCGCTCCATCATGACCACGCACGCGCATATGGCTCAAATACGCAGCAGTAACTCTGTCCAGCGCCCTGCCACCCACGCTCGCCTGCCGCGCTTCAGTGATCATCATGGCACTCAGTTTCCCAGATGGTGAGCATTGTGTCATCTGCAGACATGCAGGCACTGAAGATATTGTAACGCGACTCCCATGTGGACACGCATTCCACGAGCCATGTCTTGACATATATAAGACACAGGCATGCTGCTCCTGGGACGATCTGCGGTGTCCAGTTTGCCGCCTGTCCCAGATGGACTTAGTTCAGTTGGAGCAGCAGTTGCATCCCATCGTGATCAACGATGTCGACGATGATAACTATGTTGATCCAACTGCAGCTTCCAGTGGGCTTAATGGTCGTGTCGAGCCCATGGATATTGATGATAGTAGCATCGAGCCCATGGAGCCTTTTCCTGATGCAGTTGATGCAGCAGGCGGCGCGTTGCCAGCCTCGACAGTGCCGCATGTACTCGTTGATGATGCTCAGCTGCCTGACAGCCAAGCCATCGCAGGTGTTTCCAACCCGCCCAGCCCACTTGGCGTGGTGGATGCAGCAGCGCCTCAGCCAGAGGCAGAGACAATGCCAGAAGACATCGACAGCCATGGTGATGATACTCCATCAGACGCTGCTCCAGCCAAGGCTCCTCCACCTGTACCTCCAGCAAAAGCAGCTCCACCCAAGGCCGCTCCACCTCCAGCTCCAGCAGCAGCAGCTCCAGCCATGGCTGCTGCAACAGCAGCTCCACCAAAGGCTGCTGCAAAAGCAGCTCCAGCAACTTCTGCAGAGGCTGCTCCAGCAGTTCTGGCTGCTGCAGCAGCTGATCCAGCTGCTGAAGTCGATGCTGGGACAGCCGCCATGCCTGTCGACGCAGTGCGTGAAGCTGGGGTCGCCACACTTCCTAACGAGGCAGCGACAGATGCTCAGGCCCCAGCAGCACAGATCCTGACGTTGGGTGCCACACCTCCAATGAGAGCGCCTCCCATGGGATTCGAGCGCATGGCCGTCCCTGTGCCAAAGCAGCCCAGCATGGATGAGACACTGTTCTGCAGTTGGTGTGCGCAGCCATGCTCTTTGGCGATTCTCAGGCTGACAAACAAGAGCAGTGGTCGACGCAAGTGCAACAGGTGCAACTCCACCTGTGCCAAGTTGAACAAGGCTGAAGGCACGTGGCCAACCGCAGCTTTTGAAGCTTTGGCGCCAGAAGATCAGACCGATTTCTATCGTCGCGCAGCAGAAGAGACCAAGACAGAAAATGTCGTGGCGCTCATGACGTCTTGCCTCGAGAAGTTTCAGTCGCGACAGTTCACTTGGGTGAATGGAGGTGAGTACTTGCCCTTGGCAGTCTGGGCTGCAAGGGGGTTCGATGCAGAGCGCATCTTGCGCACCACCCTTCCAGACGACATCCAAGAGAATGATCAACTTGGAACTTGCTATCGTGTTCGCATTTACTCCAAGGCTGACAGCGGCTCTGAAGGGTTCAAGCGATCACAGAGATTGATTGCAGAATCAGGGAGCAAGCGCCCCCGCATTGATTCTGCACCTGCTGCGCCCTCGCATGGTGAGCCTGAGCCAGTAGAGTCGCAAGCAGCCTTTCTTGCGCGGAGGAAGCAAGAGCTCAAGGATCGCAAAGAAGCTGCCAAAGCTCTCGCGGCCAAGAAAAGCTTGGCATCACAGCTGGTGAAGAAACTCAGTGCACCCTTGAGCGCATTGCGTGATGCATGCGCGGCTGCGGCAGCCAGGACGCTGCCACATGACGTGGCTGCATCAAAGCGTGACGAGGCTGATAAGCTTTTGAAAGAGCTCACTGAGTTTGTGAACAACCCAGAGCATGAATCCAACTTCGATCC
>CAYVKX010000180.1:0-332 GCA_964452095.1 uncultured Weeksellaceae bacterium | reverse complement strand
GTTGCTAGTGCGCAGAAGATCGACTTCGCGTTTCCATCATGGCATAATGTCCCATAGTCGATTGTGATCGATTCCATTAACACTGTGTTATATCACGTCAAGGAGAATCATGATTCTTGAATGGTTTTCAATGTTTGTGAAATATGTATGGCATACCGCCCGCCAGTGAAGTCTGATCTGTTTCGTTGACGTTGTCAGAATTTCAAACTAAAAGCCTGGCCTTAAAAAACAAGTCCTGATAAGCAGGGGGCCTGTCCCCTGCTTATCAGGATTTTTGTGCTATATATATATATATATATATATATATATATATATATATATATATATATATA
>CAYVKX010000179.1:0-2558 GCA_964452095.1 uncultured Weeksellaceae bacterium | reverse complement strand
GTATGCAACAATAGGGTAGACTAAGTGTGAAGAAGTACGTTGGCCATTTGGAAATTTCCCTGGCCTCTGTATCCCCTTACTTTCTACTATGCAAGATAATTCATTGACTTGCATTTGAATAATTGATTCCCATTCATCCTCATCTACTTCAACCTCGAAGGTTAAATCCATATTTTCTTCATTATCATATTCATCTTTCATATTCACCACAACTCCTCTAGATCGAGAAGTTCATCCTTCTTCTTCTGCAACTTTTTGACTTCACGAGTCAAATGCATCTTCTTCTTGTGTAAGTACTCAACCTGCTCATCTTTGTTTACGAGGAGCTGCATCTCTGCGATATCTGCTTCTAATTCCTCCTTTTCCATGCGGAGTGCTTTAAGCTCAACATGCACTTTCTTTGCTTCATCATGGTAGCGATGCAAATCACGTTTGTCCTCAAGTGCGGCTTCCATGCGATTCCCATGCCCCTGCAATTCCTCTAGTAGCATGGCGAATTGCTTCTTGAAAAACCACAGATTAAAGATACTCAACTTGCCTAGTGCTACGCGGCACTCGTGAAGTGCACTGCAGTAGAAACGATTGGTGGGCATTATGCACCACCACCATCATCAAAATCAACTCCATCAATTACGAATTCACCCTCTTCTCCGACACACATAATTTAATCTAATGCGGTATTACCTATATAAAGGTTACGTTGTAATTAGAATTAATTAGGAAAATAAAGATAAAATCGACTTGTTTAAATACCCCCCTTGATATCAAATGTTGTCAGCGAGTGGAGAGAAATGAAAGATAGACGGATTTTTGATGAAAATAAAAAGGTAATTTATGCGGGTCGAGGCGCCCGCTCAAAGAAGTGCCGTGAGATGATTAATTTGGGTCTCGCGTACGTATTAGATGAGGAAGAGGAGCTAGAACTTCTGATGCCTGAAACCTCCAAGGAACCAACAATAGCAGAATCCGCAGAGAAGATTCGCGGCGCTGCAGAGGAATTAGCAGATACCCTAGGTGTTGATATCACAGGGTATGAGGTGCGAATGGAATCTGGTGACAAGACTTTCATTGCTGAACTTGGAACTCCAGATGTTCACTTAGTCAACGGATTAACATTTGATCAGTTGGCTGAGATGGCGAACACAATAATTGGATGGATGATGAATCGTGGACTCTTGTTCCACGAATATCAAGAATTGGTAGAGAAGGTACACCGCCTACTAGCTCGGCACCAACTACCTCAAGGAATTTTACAGGGAATGATTCCTACTGTACAAGACGCTGCCGCAGATGCTCGTGAAAGCTTCGCAGTGAATCAAATTCCAGGTTCACCCTCTAATGCTTGTTTTGATGAATTATGGATACTTCCTGGATTGATGCCATACAATCATGTTTGTCAACCCCACTTTGAGGGTATAGATGAAGTCCATACAGAAGACATACCTCCTTTGAATGAACAGAATGGTATGGATAATTGTCGTGAGTTATGGGAGGGCCGTGTAGAAAATGTGGCTCCACAGTTTGTTTGTGACAACCTTGCTGCTGCTGCTCACTCACGTTGCCTAAATAGAGGTGCTAACAAGGTAGTACGCATCTTCCTGCATTGGGAAGGGCGGCTAACTGATTCCATTTCTGCAATGAATTATTCAAATAATGTGGCACAGCAATATCGTGATTGCCTCAATCGCTTCATTGCCCACTGTTCAGAATTGAAGCGTAGCGGCGATAACTCAGGACTTCGCGTAGTGATTTATCGTCCGAATGGAATGGTAGAGGAGGTGAGCCTGTGAACGGTTACCGTGTAATGTTAACAAATCCTACACCTCATACAAGAGAGATGACTATTCCTTCCGGTCGTACTCTTGGAGTTAATGGGGATGCGATTAGAACCCAAAATAGTGTTACTATTGAACTCAAACCATATTCACGTGTGGCTGTAGTTTATGACCATCATGGATATCGAATCGTAGATCACGCCACCATAGATGATATTCACATTATCCATGATGACGTCAAAATGATTGATATTGATGGAGGGGTTTCTTCTCGTGTACCAATCTCTATGAAATCAGATGAATTGAATGGAAACAAAGCTTCACGAGATTCCTTCCTAACACAAGCACGAAATACATACACTGGCGTTCAGGAAAATCAAGAAAAACGCATGGGTGGATATCAATTACTTGCACAACTTTCCTATCTACGTTCACAACGAGATGAACAGAACATCGGTCTTTATTCACCAGAGGCTCTGAATCTTCGATATGACCATGGCGTAGATACTATTTTCTCTCATGTAAATTCAGGAAATATCTCAATCATGTCCTGTATTGGCTCTGGATACGATAGTGCCGGTGCACTACAGATGAGTGTGCGTAATAATACTACACGCGAGTTACGTGTACGCATACCACAGGGTTGTATGTTTGAGCAGGCTGAATGGACTGGAAACCAAAATCTTGTCGTGACAAAAGAAGAGTTTGTCATCATCGGACCAGCTAAGGAAGAGAGTTTTCCGCTGCATGCAAGTTGTGCAAACAGAAGTGCAGGAGCTCCTT
>CAYVKX010000178.1:0-2564 GCA_964452095.1 uncultured Weeksellaceae bacterium | reverse complement strand
TATGATTACAATTGATGGAAAAAAGATGGGGAAATCTCTTGGAAACTTCATCAACTTAGAGGAGTTTTTTAATGGAAGTCATGCGAAATTAGATAGAGCTTATAGCCCTATGACGATTCGTTTTTTCATACTTCAAGCACAATACAGAAGCACTGTTGATTTTGGAAATAAAGCCTTACAAGCTGCTGAAAAAGGGTTTACTAAACTGATGAACGCCATGGAAACTTTACAAACTCTTTCCCCTGCTGATAGCTCAACTTATGATGTAAATGAGCTGGAAAAGAATTGCTATACTGCAATGGATGATGATTTTAATACTCCTATTTTAATTGCACATTTATTTGATGGAGTGAGAATCATCAACTCTATAAAAGATGGAAAGGAAAGTTTAAAGGCTGAGGATTTAAAAAAGTTAAAAACAATTTTCTCTGCCTTTGTTACTGATATTTTAGGATTAATTTCTCCAAAAGAAAGTGGAGGGAATGACCTAACCAATGAGGTAATGGAATTGGTTTTACAACTTAGAGGAAATGCAAAAAAGAGCAAAGATTTTGGAACTGCCGATTTGATTAGAGATGAGTTAGATAAAGTAGGAATCCAAATAAAAGATGGAAGAGAAGGAAGTAGTTGGGAGGTGAAAGGATAATGTGCTAATTTGATAAGGTAAAAATATAGCAATGAGAAAGATAAAAAAAATACAAAATATGTCATATCGAACCTTGTGTGAATTGTTGTTTAATCGGCAAAGCCAGATATCTACAATTTCCCTAATTGTACTAGTTTTATTGATTTCTTCTTGCACCACTGAACCTCAACAAAAAGCAAAACCAAGCAAACCAAAAGTAAAAATTGAAGTCCCTACTTTTAATGCAGACTCTGCTTATCATTTTGTAGCAAAACAAGTTAGTTTTGGTCCTAGAGTAATTTCTAGCAAAGGATGGAAAAATTGTGCAATTTGGCTAGAAAAAAAGTTTTTACAATACACTCCAAATGTAATGGTTCAAGAAGCTCCCATCACAACTTATGATGGAAAGCATCATACTTTAAAAAATATTATCGCGAGCTTTTCTCCTGAGAAGAACAATAGAATTGCTCTGTTTGCTCATTGGGATTCTCGTCACATAGCAGACCATGATACAAAAAACCAAAACAGCCCAATACTTGGCGCAAATGATGGAGGAAGTGGGGTTGGAATATTATTAGAATTAGCAAGACAATTCAGTATTAAAAATCCAAAAATAGGAATTGATATTATCCTTTTTGATGCAGAAGATTATGGTCAGCCTGAAAACTCCAACTACCCACTCATGCAAGATTCTTGGTGCTTAGGCTCACAGTATTGGAGCAAGAATCCACACAAAGCAAACTACTATGCTCGTTATGGAATTCTGTTAGATATGGTTGGTGCAAAGGATGCTACTTTCAGGCATGAGCAAATCTCTTTTTACTATGGCTCAAATATCTTGCAAAAAGTATGGCGTAAAGCCAGTCGATTGGGTTTTGGAAACTATTTTGTGTTTGAAAATGCAAAGCAAATTGTTGATGACCATTATTATGTAAACCAAATTACTGGAATTCCTACTATTGATATTATTGAGTACGACCCAGCTACTGAAAGCAATTTTAACAAACATTGGCATACCCATAAAGATGATATGGACAACATTAACAAAGAAACCTTAAATGCTGTTGGACAGACTTTACTGGAAGTTATTTATACCGAATAATTTATTAGATTTGACACATTAATATACAATTACTATTATGGAGTTAGAAAAAAACAAGGAGTATGAAAAAATAATTGATAAAGAGTTTAATTTAATCATAAAAAAATGGCTCACTGAAAATAAGAAATTATTTTACTCCAAGAATACAACAGCAGGTCAAAAATTACAATATTATATTTCAGAAAAAGCATTAGAAACACTAGACCTTGACCCTTTAAATAAGTAACAGAAACGGCTTTGTAAGTAATGAAAGATATCTATATATTTACCTGCTGTTTTTAACTAAGGTCAGTAAAAGGATATATTCAAATAATCCGGAAGAAGATATTATTAATCTTCTGAATGATGTGAAAGACACAGAATTCAAAGAAAAATGCGTAAAAGGGTTTGGTAAAATAGGTATGGAACTATATGAAATAGCTGGTTGGTTAGTGGAAAAAGATAGATGCGATTGGGAAACTAGTGGGGCAGAGGACATCTTACTTGAAGATGAAGGTCTCGAATGGCTCAGTGATGAAGCTGAGGAGTATATTGAAGAACATGATGATTTTGAAGCAGAAAAGGCTGATCTATACAATTATGCAGAAGAACTTTTAGAGGAATATTGTCTTTCTAAATTAAATTCTAAATAAGATGAAAAAAATTACACTTATCTTTTTATTGACATCATTCTTTGGATTTGCACAAAAATCTAATTATGTAGATTATTTACCAACAACAAGCGATACAATACTAAATAATTCTTTTTACTCTATTTCTTATTTAAATAAAAAAAAAGCACCTGAATGGACAATTTATTTTAGTACGGCAGAAAACATATCATCTAAAGACTTCCCT
>CAYVKX010000177.1:0-2566 GCA_964452095.1 uncultured Weeksellaceae bacterium | reverse complement strand
CGACGTCCTCTGAACTTCCCGCAAAGACTACTTCGCCGAAACAGAATGTGGGCAGTGACAATGCGCGGGCAGTGACGCCCAATGCCAAGGCCCGAAGGAAAGTTATGTTCAATGAAACGGACCCGAAGGATTTGTTGCCAGATGAGGAGAAGAACACAGAACTTTCTCATGAAGACGCACCTACTGGCTCTCAGCCAAGTGCCCAGCCTACGGGCACTCAGCCAAGTGCCCAGCCTACTGGCTCTCAGCCAAATGCCCAGCCTACTGAGAATGAAACGGATCCTGCGGGAGTTACCTCCAAAGCTCCAGCCATAAAGGCCATGAAGCCGAATGAATACATGACTGAAGCCATGTGGTTCACCATCGCGCAGCAACCGATTCCAGTTCTCAATGAAAAGCTAACACTAACGACTGCAGATCATATTGCCAGAGGCTGTGATTTAGCTGATTTGCCCACTTGTCCGAAGAAGGCGAAGAGTCATGAGAAGGATGCAACGCCTGAAGCGAAGGCTAGCTCACAGGCTGCGGCGAAGGCTGGGGCAAATGCTGAGGCGAAGGCTGAGGAAAAGGCTGCGGCAAAAGCTGAATCAGCGGCTGCGGAAGCTCCTATAAGAGGGCAAGTGGAGAAGGACAGGACGATCAGTGATACATATGATGATGCAGCCGGGCAGATGTACGAAGACGCCAAGCGCAAGCACGAAGAAATGCAAACGGACGCACTGACAGTAACTGATCATATCGTGTATCTACAGTGCAGGGGAATTGAGGAAGGTTTCAGTCATCGCTGGTTTGACCAGGAGTACAAACACATTAAAGAATATGAAAAATATGTTGACTCTCTGGCGGAGTCCATCCAGACCGACCAGACTTTCAGCGATCACGATTCCTGGAAAGCTTCAATGTGTGGTTTCGACCGAGAGAAGGAAAACATGCGGCGTAACGTGCGATTGTGCATGATCGAGTCGGACGCATTCCGGCTGATGCTGAATGCCCAGATTAACGACAGAGCAGATGAATTGGCTAAACTCAAGGAGGAATTGTTGAAAGTTGCTACTGTTGAAACTGTGAATCACCTGCCATTGTCTCATTTCTCTAAGGAAGCAGTGGGCATACCAGGATTCTTCCATGGCTTCTCTCAACCAGCATATCGCCAACCAGGATATGGCACTCATCCAATCTCATTGGTGAACTACACTGGTCTGCTGCAGTATCGGGGTTACATCACACCGCACCCTGGCTTTAACGGCAGAAAAGCACCTATAGCCTGTACTCGTGAGAAGCGCGTTTCTCAGGATCCTGAGTTTGACTATGTCACGTGGTGGCTTGATATGGGTGGGTTCCATGCATTAAGTGAGTGTAGTTATGGAAACTGGTCTGGGGCCTACGTCACGAATGGCTTCCACGATACATGTACGTACGTACTCCGTACGTACGTACGTACGTACGTACGTGTTCAGGGGGGGAGTCAGGTCCCAGGGGGCTCACGCGTGCCCAGGCCCAGGCCAGGGCCCTCCTAATTGCATGAATTATTCCCAGAAACAACAGTTTGAAAATCCGACGTGTTCCCTATCGTGCGTGAGCGTCTTGGAATGTGTCTCGGGGAACTCACATCATCACCACACCACCCCAATACCCCACCCTGTACGTATGCCCCAGCCCACTCCTAACTTCTTCCCAACCTTCCTTGTTGTGAGTACGTACGTACGTACGTACGTACGTACGTACGTACGTACGTAACGTACGTACGCGGTTGAACTCAACGTAGGCAACCTTTTTAAGAGTTTCAATTTTCTCCACCTAACCATGATCAACACCACCTCGACAAGAACGACTGGTCGCCCTTGCACCATGCGATTGATTCATCATCGTTTTCCTCTGATGCTCTAGAGGTGGCGAAGCTGCTGATTCCCATGACGGACATCGAAATCATCAACAAGCGCACAACTGGTGATCGACCAAACGGATATACGTGTCTCCACTTATGCTGTGACGGCAGCGACAGGAACTTCGAGCGGGATGTACTCTGTGAAATGTTAGTCGGAAAGCGAGCTGATATTGAAAGTCGCTGCGCAAAGGGAAATACTCCGCTCCAGCTGGCTGCCGGAGCCGGACTGGTCTCCCATGTTCAGTTTTTGCTTCGGAGCTGGGCAGATCCAGCTACTGTGTCTGATCGCGGTTGTGGTTGTTTGCAACGCGCTATACAAAGCTCCGGCTCCACAGCGTTAGTCTTGCAGGATGCGAATGCGCCAGAAACTTGGGTTCCAAGTAAGAGGCAGTATCGGTATAAGAATCCCCAGCGCATGCTTCGAAACGCGTTGGCCGCTTGTGACAATAGAGTCAGTGGCAAAGATGGGAAAGGTGGCAAAGGCGGCAAATGTGGCAAAGGTGGCAAAGGCAGGAAAGCGCAGACAAGGTTGGCGGTAACTGGATCGCAGCCAAGCGCCGTCGCTCAGATTTGCTTTGATAGAGTCTGCGGAAGTTCGCACCCTTCAACAGTGCAGAATATGTGTTTACGTACGTACGTACGTATGCATATCTATATGCGTGCACTTATCCTTTTTAGATA
>CAYVKX010000176.1:0-2595 GCA_964452095.1 uncultured Weeksellaceae bacterium | reverse complement strand
ATAATTCTTGAATAAATAAAAACCCACTCAATTGAGTGGGTTTCTTTTTGGTGGACCTCTCGGTCCCAGTTTCGAACTTTTTTAGAAACATATTGAGTAAGTTTGCATTATGAAAAAACTATTTTTATTCTTCTTTTATATACCAACAATTCTTTTTAGTCAAAGTTTAGACATCCTTTTTATAGGAAATAGTTATACATATGCTAATAACATGCCACAAATGGTTTCTGAGATTGCTTTATCTTTTGGTGATACTTTAAATTTTGAATCTTCTACACCTGGCGGAGCAACCTTTAATGTTCATTCTACAAACACCAACACATTAAATAAAATATCTCAGAAACCTTGGGATTATATTATTCTGCAGGCACAAAGTCAAGAGCCATCTTTTTCTCCAATTCAAGTTGCAAATGATGTTTTTCCATATGCTCAAATTCTTATTGATTCTATTGAATCAAACTCTACTTGTACTGAACCAATATTCTTTATGACTTGGGGGAGAAAATATGGAGATCAACAGAATTGTCAGTTTTATCCACCAATCTGTACTTATTTGGGAATGCAACAACGATTAAGAGAATCTTATTTGGATATGACATTTAATCATAACGCTACTTGTTCTCCTGTAGGGATTTGTTGGAAGGAATCTATTGCTCAGGATAGTACTTTAAATTTATTTTCTCCAGATAACAGTCATCCTAGTATATATGGTAGTTATTTAGCTGCATGTACTTTCTATTCTACAATATTTAAAAAACCATCATTAGGATCTGATTATATTCCAAATGGAATAGATACATCTATAGCAATATTTTTACAAACTATTGCATCAAATACAGTTTTGGATAGTTTAAGTGTTTGGAATATTTTTAATACTGATTTTAATAGTATAATTATTGGAGACTCAGTTATTTTTGATAATATTTCTTCTAATTATGAGAATTTTTTCTGGGATTTTGGTGATGGGAATTATTCTACAGATTATAGTCCGGTTCATACTTATCTAAGTGGAGGTAGTTATGATGTCACATTAGTTTCAAGCACTAATAATGGTTGTATTATAGATACTGTAACGTCAACAATTATAATCGCTATCCCATCTGCTTTAAATGAACATAAGTATTCTAAGAACCTTATTAGAACTATCGATATGTTAGGAAGAGAAACAAATCAAATAAATCAACCACTCTTTTACATCTATGATGATGGAACAGTTGAGAAAAAGATTATTCTTGAGTAAACAAAAACCCACTCAATTGAGTGGGTTTCTTTTTGGTTGGCCTTTCGGTCCCAGTTTCGAACTTTTTTACCTTGCTTTTAAGTAGCCAAAGATAGATAGAACTAACATTGCAATATCCGGCACCGCAGTTTCAATACTAAAATTCATTAAAGATTCATCTGCCATTATTCCAAAGAATACATACATAAGAACGACTGTACCAATAATGTATGCCAGTAAAATTTTTTTAGCTGTTTCAATTGAACAGTCTCTTGAAAGAAATAACATTAGCCCAATGATTAAGAGTGCTGGTGACAGTCCGTAGTGGAATAATTCTCCCATTCTTAATACATCAGCGTTTTCTGAAATAACAATCTCATTTGCAAGTGCCGCAGCAAAGAACATCATAATTAAACCCATTAATGTGTTATATACACCAAGAATAGATAAGGATAATTTTGTTTTCATAAGTTTATTTTTGGTGGGCCTCTCGGTCCTGATTTCTAACTTTTTTAAGATTTTAATGAGAGAGTGACTGTCTCAATTTGTTCTTCTCTTTGAATAGTGCAATTGATTTCATCTCCTGGGTTAAATTGAATAATTAATTCATGTAATTCGCTAGTTGAGTTAACCTTAATACCATTTATTTCTAATATTACATCTAGAGCCTTGATGCCTGCAAGCTCTGCTGCACTATTTTCTAATACTTTTGAGATTAGAACTCCTTCGAGCCCGTTTAGTTTTAATTCTTCTTTTACCTGCATATTTATATCAGTAATATGAATTCCAATATATGCTCTACGCACTTCTCCGTATACTTTTAAATCATTTATAATCTTTTCTGCCATATTTGAAGGAATAGCAAAACCATAACCACTAAATGATCCTGTTTTAGATTGTATTGCTGTGTTTATTCCAATTAAATTACCATCGATATTGACAAGTGCACCTCCTGAGTTTCCAGAATTAATTGCTGCGTCTGTTTGAATAAATGATTCAATACCTCCATCATTAAGTATATTAATTTTTCTAGACTTTGCGCTAATGATTCCTGCAGTTACAGTAGAATTAAGATTATATGGATTTCCAACTGCCAATACCCATTCCCCAACTCTTAGATGGTTTGAGTTGTCAAATTTCAAAAAAGGAAGTTTATTTTCTTCAATTTTTAGTAGCGCTAAATCACTATTAGAGTCTTCTCCTAAGATTTTAGCACTATATGTCCTTTTGTCATTTAAGACTACTTCTATCTCTTCAGCATTATTTATAACATGCCTGTTAGTAATAATATATCCATCTTCTGAGATGATAACACCTGAACCACTAGCAATATTCTCTTTAGGTTGGTTGAAAAATCTTTTTCCATAGAATGGGTC
>CAYVKX010000175.1:0-2621 GCA_964452095.1 uncultured Weeksellaceae bacterium | reverse complement strand
GATTCATAATATTTACTTTTATCTTTCTCAATAGCTACTGACAAACTAAGTAACAAAGGATGTCCTACAGTCTGTAATAATGCCTTCTCGGCAATTGATCTTCCAATTCTACCATTTCCATCTTCAAAAGGATGAATACTTTCAAAATACAAATGAGCTATTGCTGATCTTAAAGCTGAAAACTTTATTTCTTTTTTACCTCCTGGTGCGGTATCATTAAACCATTTTACAAATAATTCCATTTCCTTAGCAACATCAGCAGATGGAGGTGCTTCAAAGTGAACTACTTCTTTCCCACTTCTTCCGGAAACTACCTGCATAGTTTCTTTATGAGTTCTCCAACAGCCAACATTTATGGTTGTATTTTTCTGAAACATCATTTTGTGCCAATCAAATAACATTTCCTCCGTAAGTAAGCTTTTATAATCCTCATGAACAACAGAAACCATTTCAGCTATCCCTTTTGCTCTAATATCTCTAATTTTAGAACTATCAGAAAACACACCAATATTTTTCTTGATAGATGAAACAACATCTTTCCTGCTCAAAAACTCTCCTTCAATCTCTGATGTTTTGATTGCCTCAGCAACTAATATATCAACCAATGTGTCTTGATGCTGCTTAGTGTCTAAAAAAGTTAGCCCTCCTTTAGCTATACCTAATTTTTCTGAAAATATATTTTGATATGCTTCAACTACATCCTTATTGTAGCTAAAATCTCTCCAGTCCTTTTGTTGCCAATTATATTTCATGAGCCGATTAATTTCCTTATTCGGCTCAAATATACATAAAATATGAGCCGATTAGTAGTTTTAATCGATTTATTTTAGGATTACTTTCTGTTATCTATTATTTTTTCACTGACTAGAATACCGTCTTTTATCTCAAGAAATAAATCTTTTTCAAAAACAGATTGATATCCCATATGCACATACTCTAACATCTCTCCTTGTGTAATTCTTAATTCACCACTAAACCAATCAGCAAATACTTCCCTTTTATCTGGAAACACATAATCCATTCTTACTTCTTCATAATCTTTAATATGAGCAAACAAATCAATCAAATATAACTTATTGTTTTTTATCTCCCATTTACCGATATAGCCCCTCCAACATGAAGATGTCTTAAATACAAAATCAATATCTTTTCTTTCAGCTAAATACGGTCTTAATGGTTCAGTTGCCATTGCCATTAACTCTCCTTTATAAATAATATGTTCTTTTCTTTGTGCTGTCATATTCTACAATTTCACAATCTACTTTTTACTTTGGTTATACCTTGCTTTTAAATAATTGCAATACTCACAATTCTCTGAAGGTTGTGGTGTTTCTTCTTGGTTCAATAAAGCATGTATTTCCATCAATTTTAGTTCTATCCAATCCGCATTGCCTTTGTATGGAATTAAAGAAACTTTAAACTCCAATTTCTCATCAAAAGATTCCTTATTCTTGATTCCATTACAATAAACAAAATAACCAGTATCTGATACTTTAAAACCATTCTGTCTTAAAAGGTATTGATAAAACTCCATTTGTCTCTTATAGCCCATCTGCCAGTCAGCATCCAAAGTGATTTCAGCAGCTTTACTTGTTGCTTTATAATCTACTACTATAAGTTCATCAGTATCTAACTTTATCCAGACATCATCCACTGCTCCAAACAGGTGAAAATTAGTTGGCTCGTGCACAAAAGAAACTCCTGTAAAATTAGCACGCCACCTGTCCATATTTTCATGCTTGAAAGGAACAGCATTTAATCCTAACTTTTCAATATAAGGATGAGCTTCTCCTTTCTCCCTATATCCGTCAAACTCATTCTTTAAAAGATTATCCACTGCAGAGTTTAAATTAAAGGGAAAGCCAGGAGGTCTGTTAATTCCGTGTCTTCTATCTAAATAAAAGCACCTTTTACAATCAATGAAATATTCTACTTTTGATCTGCTTAATTGAAAAGCATCTTCTTTACCAATAATGTATTTACCTCTATATGCCATAATATTTTTTTATTTTCTATCCATTCTTAAACAATGTTCACATTCATTAACACCAAGTGGTTTTGCGTAAAAATCTCTTATTCTCAAAAACTCATCTAACATCTTTTTGCAACCTTCATAGCTTTTAATTTCTGGAGACCAAAAATGATTATCATCCAATATTTTTTTATTGTAATCCAATAGCTTACAATCTGACCTATGTATTTTTACATATTTCTCATTATAATTACAATAGAAAACAAAATAATCGTTTTCTAATGAGTTTAAATGTTTTTCAAAATCATCAATTGCTGATTTTAATTCTTTGTTTGCTTCTTTTAATTTTTTTGTCATTTATTTTTAGATTTTAGGTATTTACACTTACTTCCCATACCCATGTTGCAAATTTTCTTGCATTATCATTCTTATTATTCATAACAAAAAACGTTCTTTTGGCATGAATCGTTAGATTTAATTCATTTACTTTTGATTTAAATCTTTGCTGTATAGTATCAGTAGTTGTTTTTGATAATCTATTTAAAAAATCATCACCACATAAAGTATACTCATCTTGAATAGGCAGTGTTTTTCTACCTCTTTTATTATGGCCGTATTCAATCATCTCATTATCAGTTACACAAATAAA
>CAYVKX010000174.1:0-2626 GCA_964452095.1 uncultured Weeksellaceae bacterium | reverse complement strand
CGCCGAGCGCCTGGGACCTCAGGAACCACGATCTGACTCGCTCTAGCTACGAATTGCCTCGCCATGCGGGTGGTGGGGACGACGTAGAGTCTGGGGGAATCCCAGCCCGAGGGGGCGAGTCCCTTCTAGAGGAGGAAATTCCTCGGGCGCGCGTCGAGATGCTCAGTTGGTGCCCGTTACACCGACACCGCAGCCATGGCGCACCCAACATCAACAACTACAACAACACAACAACAAGAACAAAACAACGCAATCGGCTATTGGGATTACGTTATTGGCGATTACGTATTGGAGACTACGATATTGGCGATTACGTATTGGAGACTACGATATTGGCGATTGCGTATTGGGGAACGGGGCAGGCGTACCTAAGGCGCACACAAGGCGCAACCAAGGCGCAACCAAGGCGCAACCAAGGCGCAACACTGTTCCGTCAGCTAAGCAGAGGATTGGGATCATGGATATTGGTGATTACGTCTTCAGCGGGCACGCCACAATCCGCTGTCGCATATGGTGGACTCCTTCAGCAGGCAGGCCACAATCTGCTGTCGTAAAGGTGGACTGTATGGGATCTTACTCGCAGTGGACTTTTCGGTTGGTGCATACCCGCGTGCCGTGGCCAAGGCGATTTAGTAATTCCGTTTCCAGATGTGGTACTTCGCCGGACTGATCGGGCTGGGATCCGCCTGCGGACCGGTTGGAATATGCCGAATGAGGCCCTTCCCTTAAAGATCGCCCCACGATTCCGCTGCTCAACTACAGCACATAAGTGACGTTGAGTGAGTGACGGTGGGAGGTCTGGGTCCCTAGGCCCGCCGCTATGGTTTAAATCCCCCCAGAGTCCATTATACAGACCTCGAAACCATAGTGCGCCAGTGGTGTGTGAATCGCGGAGGCATAAGATGAAGGTATGCAACAGCTGGAATGTCTTCTTGGGATGGGCATCGGTGATTGCCAAGCAAGCCAGATGCCGCGGTGGATAGGAGGATCAGTGGATTGGTGGGCGCATGTTGGATTCGCAGAGCGTATTGGAGAGCAGCCCGTTATCAAGTCAAGGTTGTATGCACGCCGCACCCGCTTTCGATGTCGTCAAATGCAAACCAAGGCGGATGCATCGATGGTCACCAGCAACAGTGGGCATCGAGCACGTCGGGCAAGTATTTGTACGAATGCCGCTCCCCTCCTTCGACCCCCTTTCTGCATCGCTCGGACGGCGCACTGGGACCTGCGCAGGTGTTACATATATAAGAACGAGATCCATCTCCCCCCTATGAACCCCATCACTCGTTCCAAGCCTCCCCTTCTTGCAGACACACGCGTCCCCACCTTCTGCACGCCCCCTTCTGATATACCCTATCCGCAGACTGGCGTTTGGATTGTTGTCTGACTGGTGGTCAAACTTCGATTCAGCACCTCCGCCATCACCCGCACTATAGCGCCCAGGTTCTCTCCTATTGCGCACGTTATCGCTTCCCGCACCTTACCCCCCTTGCCCGCAACATGGTAGCGCTCAAGTTTCTTGATGCCATTTCCCCCCTTTTCCTTTTGGGTGTCGACTTCGACTCAGCAGAGCCACACACAGCATAGTGGTTGGACTGAGGCAGGAGGTGGACCTACGATGCTTTCGAATCAGCTGTGTCGCCGGGGCTTCGCAGTCATGGGCACACCGGGATGAGCACACCGGTCATGGAGTCACCGGGCTGGGTTCACCGCAGTGGGTTTACCGTAGTGGGTTCACCGTAGTGGGTTCACCGACTGCACACCACAGTTATGGAATCACCGAGATGGGACCTTCCCTGACACCGAAGCAGATGGAGTGGTGCTTTCGCGACGTTGCGCGTTCCTCGTATCAACCTTGGGGTTTTCGTCTAATTATTTTGTATATCTTTGGGTCGTTGTTTAGTGTCTGGGCATATATATATGAACTTCTCTCAATATTACCGAGATGAGGACACGCGATTGACCGGGATACCGCAACAACTGTGGATGGCGTTTGGTGTGGTCGAGTCAGCTGTGCGCAAGCAGACAGACAACGCGCGCGGGGCAATCTATGTGGATTCCTGCAAGATTGGATGCAGCGGTCACTTCGACTCAGCTGTGCCGCCGGGCTCCTTTTCTTTGAGGCTGGACTGGGGCATGCGAGCTATGTCGCTTTTGACTCAGCTTTGTCGCATGATGCTGGAACCTACGTAATCTCCGATATGGATTCACTGAGATCAACTTCGATTCGGAACTGCCGTGGGAACTAGGACCTGCGAGGATTGGATTATGGTGGTGGTCAATGACCGGGATGGGTAGTTGATTATTGCAGGGAGAGGCCAGCTTCGATTCAGCAGCATCGCCGTGGGGTTGGGACTCGTTATTCAGACTGGGACCTGCGAATGACGGGCTTATGTACGATGTTGGATATTGGGGGTTGTTGCCGCATCAATTTCAATTTGGCTGGTTCTCTGAACTGACAACGGGACTGAGGCGATCTTCGATTCGGTGTGCCGCCATTGGACTGGTGAGAATTTGATATCCTTTGATCCAGTTTGCCGTGATTGCATTGGGACCTACAGGGAATTGACATCGGTGCGAAGTACAGAAAGATTAACCCCCCACACACACTGGCTTAGAGCGGGCC
>CAYVKX010000173.1:804-2635 GCA_964452095.1 uncultured Weeksellaceae bacterium | reverse complement strand
TATGTGTGGTGGGGTTGGGTGCTGACGAGCGCTCATTTGTGTGTATTTTTATGTGAAAGGGGCAGGGCGAATGAGGGGTAGAGGTCCAGGACTTCCCATTTCAAAAAATTCTCAGAGATTGGCAGAGAACGTGGGGGTTGGGGCTGCGGACCGCCCATTCCTGTAAATTTTCAAGAAACGGGCGGTCGCCCACCCCGAACCCCACGATCTTGCCAATTTCCAAACATTTTCCAGAAATGAGCACAGGGTTGGGAGCTGACGCCCGCCCATTTGCGACACCTTTCCTGAAAGGGACAGGACGAATGGGGGGTGGGGGCCAGGACTGCCCATTTTCGTGAATTCTCAGAGGTTGGCGGGGAAAATTGTGGTTGAGGGCCGACGGCCGCCCATTTCTGAAAATTTTGCAATAATGGGCGCTCTTCCATCCCAAGCCCTATGACCTCTACCAATTTCTTGGAATTTCCTTGAAATTGCCAGGGAGCGCGGGGGTTGGGAGCTGACGACCGCCCATTTATGTGAATTGGCCAGAGGGGGGCAGGGCGCATGGGGGAAGAGCTCCAGGACTGCCCATTTCCGAAAATTCCCAAAAAGTGGTGGGGAAAATTGGGGTTGGGGCTGTGGACCGCCCATTTCTGGAAATTTTCCAGAAAGGGGCGGTCGTCCGCCCCAAACCCCATGATCCCTGCGGATTTCCGAACATTTTGCAAGAATGGGCAAAGGGCGTGGGGGTTGGGAGCCGACGACCGCCCATTTACGTCAAAAAACAAAGCTAAACTTATCCCAGCGCGACCCTAACTACGACGTCCGTGACCTCTCTTTGCTTAGTGTTGCTTTGCCTAGCTTTGCTTTGCTTTGCTGAGCTTTGCTTGGCTTTGCTGCGCTTTGCTCAGTCTCGCTTTGCTTAGCTTTGCTTCGCTTTGATGAACTTTACTTAGCTTCGCTTGCTTTGATTAGCTTCGCTTTTTGATTTGCTTTGCTTTGCTCTTGCCTTGCTTAGCCTTGCTTCGCTTAGCTTCGCGTTGCTCAGCTTTGGTTTGCTTAGCTTTGCCTATCTCTGATTTGCTTAGCTTTGCTTGGCTAAGCTTTGCTCAGCTTTGCTTTGCTTAGGTTTGCTTAGCTTAGCTTGCTCAGCTTGTTTTGCTTAGCTTTGCTTAACTTTCCTTTGCTTTGCCTGGCTTTGCTTTGCTCAGCTTTGCTCAGCTTTGCTTTGCTACGCTCCTACGCCTATGGCGGGGGGAACACGGCTGGGCGTTCCGCAGCCACCCATCAGTAGGAGATTGAGTAAGAACCTTTCAATGCAGAGCCTAGCCAGAGAGCCTAGCTAGGGAACGAAAAACGAAACATTTTCCAGGCAAGCTTTGCTGACTCGCCACCCCCCTCCCCCCCTCCCGCAAAAAAGGCCCACGTCCTCAGCAGGGCTCTGGCTACATGCTGGAGCGACTTCGCTCCCAGACCACCTGTCATTGTCCTTTTTTTTGTTGTGATTTGCTGATTCATGCAAGGGGCAGGGGAGCGAAGCTCCCTCCGTCACGAGGTTGGAGCGTTTGGGGATATGGGGTTGAGGGGCGATCGCCCACAGGGCGGCACACTCTGTTACAACGTAACCCAACGCACAAAACCTTGCTCTTTGGCCGGCAGGGATTCGCGGCATGCTACAGTTGCAGTAAGGACTGCTAGAGTTGCAGTAAGGACTGCGCGAGTTGCAGAAAGGACTGCGTGCGTGCTCACTTGAGAGGGCGCACTGGCAAGAATCAAGACACTGTCGCAATTTTACGATTGATTCGGGACCCAATCTCTCTCACTCTCTCTCTCTCTCTCTCTCTCTCTCTCT
>CAYVKX010000173.1:0-794 GCA_964452095.1 uncultured Weeksellaceae bacterium | reverse complement strand
TATGATTGAAATTACGTGTATATATATATATATATATATATATAATCTCTGTGTATCTATTTTTGTTTTGTGTTGATTTCTGGAATCGGGCTCACAAGAACACTGTTCAACAAGAGCCAGTCCCCTGGCGAGGCCAGAACGGCTGCGGTTTTCACAGCTGTTGCCCCCAGTTTAAGAGCATTCTGTGGCACCCCAGCATGCTGAAAATGGATACATGTTTCCTGTAGGCTAAACTCTTGGGACGAAGAGAGGCCCCGAAAGGGGCCCAAAGGTGCATTGGAGGTGCGACCAAGCGCCCCATGGAAGACCAAAGCAGGGTGTTTTGGGCCATTTGGGGGGCCCATGCTGGTCAAAATTGGTCGCCGGAGACGCCCCGACGTAACTTTTTTACGTCTGGGTGCACATTTTGGCCCCTTTCTTGCATCTTTGGGCACCATTTGGCGGAACGTGGCGGCCCTGCGTCCCTCAATTTTGCTAGACTTGATCGATTTAGGGGCGGAATCTGGGTCCCTGTGACAGCAGAAACAGATATGTCGTGAATAATGACAATTTATTTAGGTGGAGAAACCGACTTGAGGGCATGTATACATATATATATATATATATATACACCTATGAAACCGGCCTTCAGCTGATATGGATGTTCGGGGGAGGGGAAGAGATGGGGGTGGACTCACACTGGCTGTCTCGGACTCATTTTGGTTCACTTCGACTCACATGGACTCGCATGGACTCGCTTGGGCTCACGCAGACTCTCTTGGACTCACTTGGATTCACTTGGATTGACTTGGACT
>CAYVKX010000172.1:0-2635 GCA_964452095.1 uncultured Weeksellaceae bacterium | reverse complement strand
GGTAAAGCAGGAAATCAAGGTAAACTGGGACCAAAGGGACCAGTGGGTGAACGAGGAGTGCCTGGACCAGCAGGTCCATCCGGGAAAGTCGGTAAAGACGGAGAGCAAGGACCACAAGGTGATCAGGGTGATGATGGTATTGTGACTGCACAATTCCCATTGAAATATGATGAAGATAGAAAGAAACTAAGTGTAGATACAAAAGTACTACAGAAGATGCTCAGTGTTCCACCAGCACAAGCACAGAATATAGATTGGGTTGCACTTGCAGGTGGCGGTGCAGTTGGTATCCGAGATAACGGTGCGATGGTTATAAAGTCAGTGAGTGACTTGATGTTCAAAGGAAATGGTGTAAATGTTGAGCGAAAAGGTAAAGACGTAGAACTCACAATAACAGACACAGGAACATTTACGGAATCTGCTACTGCCCCATCTAGTCCAACAAACGGTGATAGGTGGCACAACACAACAAGTGGATTGTTGTATACTTATTTGACCTCTGAATCTGCGTGGGTAGAATTATGATAAATAGTAGAAGAAGGGACATTTAATGCCAATAGAACTCAATTTTCCATCCAATCCATCAGTAGATGACGAATACACATTTTCAGATAAGACCTGGAAGTGGAACGGTGATGGTTGGGAAAAGGTTGGTGGTGCAGGTGCCGTTGGAGCAACGGGTGCTACTGGAGCAACGGGTGCTACTGGAGCAGATGGCGCGAATGGTGTCACTGGAGCAACGGGTGCTACTGGAGCAACGGGTGCTACTGGAGCAGATGGCGCGAATGGTGTCACTGGAGCAACGGGTGCTACTGGACCTGTCGGTGACTATGTTGAATCTTGGAACGGAGCAACAGGTGCGGTTGATGTTTCTGCAACCCAGACAACTATCGGTGGTGTGACTCTCGGTGCAGCAGGGACGCTGAAAGCGAGTATTTTAAACATCAACAACAATTACAACTTCCCCGTGGGTGCTGGTTCTACGGGTGATGTCTTGATGATTGCTGACGATGGTGATTTGGAGTTTGAATCTTTCAGAACATCAACAACTTTCGTGGTTGATTCAGACATTCCTCTTGCAACGGGTGTAAGGTATAAAGGTCTATATGAAGTTCCATTTCCCAAAATGGCTGTCAGAAACATTGAATTACGATCTGATGATGTGTCTCCAGCGGGTTTTGGTGATTCATTGAGTGTTGCACTGAAAACAATACAAAGAAATAGTAGTCTTGAAGCGGCATCGCCCACCATTCAAGGGACCGTAGAAACAGTTTCTATTCCACTGGGTGGAGAATACCATGATGGAGTAATAGAAGCAAACATAGACAGTCCAGATGTTGGAAGCGGTAATAATGCACAATTTTTAGTTGTTGATGTGACGGCAAACAGTGGAAACCATACTAACTTTACAATGATGGTTAGATTAGAGGCTAGAACATAATGGCAACATATTACTATTACCCAGATGCATCTGGAGCAAACGATGGATCATCCGAAGCAGACGCTTGGACTTCTATCTCCAGTGTCACTGCTGGTGTCGCCGCAGGAGATACTGTCTATATGAAGAATGGTGCGTCCCGTGACGGAACGGGTGCAGATGTTACGTTTGCTACACACGGGGACGGAACAGGACAAATCAGGCTCAAAGGATATACCAGCACGGTAGAGGATGATGGGTTGTTTCAGACAAGTGATAAATTCTTCTTCAATGGACGAAACTACAGAATTGAAAACATTGATTTTGAAGGCGGAACAACAATTCGTCCTGTGATCGCCGCAGATGGTGAGAATCTCTTTTTCCAAAACTGCAAAATTGTTTCTACTTTCACAGGAGTCAATGGAAGAGCCATTGAAATAACAAAAGAAACATCTTTGGTGGATTGTTATATTGAAATCACCGATAGCAATATGACTGTTGCAAAAATCGGTGCAATATACGTTACTGGCGGCGACAGTGTTTCTTTGCAGGGTTGTTTGATACGAGGAGAAGTTGGAGTCGGAATCAACAATCTCTATACAGGCATCTTTTTTATGAATGACTGTATTCTAACAGATGCTACCAACACAGGAATGATTGCTGGAGTAGAAATAGATCCAGAATATAATAGCAACTCATACGTCTGGATGTCTAATAATACCTTCTATGGATTCTCTGAAGAAGGAATCAGGTATACACAAATGAGTGACGCATCTGACGATAAAATCAACATTGTGATGAACAACATTTTCTGGGGCGATGGTAGTGTTGGCTGTGTTGGTATTGAGAATGAAGACGCATCACCAACATCTACAATCCATTTTCTCAACAATGCATTCGGAAACGTAGATAACAATTTTTATGGGTTTGCATCTGACATCACAGACAACATTGCAACAACTTCATTGACGGTTGATCCATTTGTCGATGGTGCCAATTTGGACTTCCGGTTGAACGGAACATCGGGTGGTGGTGCTGAGTGTCGTGCTACTGCGACTCCTGCGTCTGCATTCCACGGAGCAAGTCTTACTGTGAACAGAAAAGATTTGGGTGCTGTTCAGCATAGTGGATTGGTGGAGAGAGTTTCTGTTTCTTAGTGAAATTTAGTGAAAGGATTTTTATTATGTTGAAGTTTTATAAAATGGATGAGGATGTCAG
>CAYVKX010000171.1:0-2651 GCA_964452095.1 uncultured Weeksellaceae bacterium | reverse complement strand
CTACTGACCATAGACCATTTAGAGGAAATGTTTTCAAAACCCAGAAAAGAGATGAGGATGGATTTGTTGAAGAAAAAGATAGTTTAGGAAGAATCACAATGATAAATGTGAATGTAGAAGATAATGTATACAGAAGAAATTATAAAAAATCTGATAACATCAATTATAATGATGGTGATATTGAATCTCAAATGGGTATTGATTGGAACAATTTCTTAAACGAACAATCTGAAATAGATACTGCAAGTGTTAGAATTGATAAATGGAATACGGAGGCTAAAAAATATAAAGATAATAGAACAGGAAATAGTAGTGAGATGTACGACTATGGGAATACCTCTTTGATTTCTGACAGAACAAGAGTTTATAAAGGTGGTTCATGGAAAGACAGGGCTTATTGGCTAGTTCCTGGTACTAGAAGATTCTTAGACCAAGACCAATCTACTGATGCTATTGGCTTTAGATGTGCTATGGATAGAATGGGAGCTCCATCAAGTGACCTAAAAGAAAACAGAAGAAAGAATGCAGATTACACCCAAAAGAAACAATAGATAATGAGGAAATTAGTAATCTTTATAGTTTTATCTTGTTGTTTCTTTTTCGCAAAAACACAACATACTCATAATGATATTGAGCATACCATAAGTATTGGGCTTGGCGGAATCATGTTCCCTTATACTAGTATTCAGTTAGAACATACTTTTTACAAATCAAGAATCTCAGCAGGAGAACATCTAAAAACTTTTTTTACTATAAAAGATAATTCTATTCTTTTTACTGGACCACAATTAGAACTATTTGGTAGGTTTTATTTTACGGATCAGAGAATAAAACATGGTAATCATTGGTTTTTACATTTAAAAGGTGGGTATGGAAATATGAGCATACAATGGTCTGATAATGCTGATGATTATTTATATGATGTAAATTTAGATGAGAATGGAAATCCAATCAGAATTTATAATGATAATGGAAATCCAATCAGAATTTATAATGATAATTTTATACGATATGGAGGGGGTGTAGCTTTTGGATATAAAACTTGTTCTTGCAAAGATTGGATCTTTGAGATTCTACTAGGCTATCACTTTTGGGCAGCTCCTGATTATTACAACTCTGAATATCTTAAATGGAAAAATGAGGACCCATGTAATTGCAGTAACTATGAAGAAAGTGATTGGACTTATGGATTCCCTATTGATATTCAAATAAAAGTAGGAAAATTATTAGGTAAAAAGTAGTTCCTATAATTAATCTTTAATACATCTAATTGGCTTCTCTCCTCCTCCAATTCCAAAGGTAAATAAAAATAAAGTATTATGCTAAGCATAATAAAAGAGAAAAAAGTCGGGGCAGCAGAATTAGAACCTTATGATAAGAAACCGCAACTGTTAACTGTATTGTTAACTCCAGATTACAAAGAATTAATATTCAAATATATGTAATTTATTCAACAGTTATTCTCTTCTCTACAGTTCCGTCATCATAGATGTAAAAAAAAGGTTGATTTGTTCCTTTTGTTTCTCTTCCTAATATATCTAACAGCTTATAAATCTTTTTGTCTTTCTGAGAAATATTGTTAACTCCAGTTGACATAAAATTAATTGGAAATGAACATGCTAAATAAGTTGGGCCACCTGAGTGCCAATCATTAACTATTTGTATTACACCGGAAAAGAAATAACTAAAATTTGATGTTGCTTCCAGTGTTCTAGTTTCAGTTAGGCCCTGAGTTATACCAAAAACATTACCTGAAAGTAGAGGTTGATAAGCTAGTGTATCTCCATTATTATCTAAGAGAAACAATCCACAGTAAGGAAAATTATAATTAGTGAAATAGTTAGGTATTACCTCAAAATCAATAGTTCTTGGATTAGAGAATGTGTCTATTGATAGTAAATTAATTTCAATAGAATCACAATACGGGGTAATTTGTCCAAATACAAAAACTGGTAAGCAAAGTGATATGAGTAGTAGTTTTTTCACAATGCGAAGGTAGAAAAAAAGTCGGGATGAGAGGACGACATTTTACTAGATTAGCCCACTCAAAAGGTGCCCGAATAGGTCCCCCGCATTTCCTGTTGCTTTAAAACTTTGGTAAATTTAAATATAATTTGAAATCAAAAAACAATTATTTGAATTATTTGTAGTAGTTTTTTCATTCTATTGTTAATCTATTTTTTATGTAAGTGCCGTCAAAAGAAACACCAAATCCTCCATAAACAAAAGAACAAGATTCAGTTCTAACAGTTATTTCATTTTTATTAAATTCAAAATAAACATTACATCTTTCCTCCCCTTCATTATATATATTAAACTCTTCTTCAAACTCTTGAATATCATCATTATAGTGAGCTTTATTATCTTTTATTTCTATTGTAAAAATTTCACCTTCCATACCTCCAAAAAACCTTGTTGTATCATCTGCAAAGCGGTCGTATAATATTACCCAACTATCAAAAGAGAAATTATAACTATTCTCTTCACCTTCTATCTTCTTAAGAGTCAGAATACTTTCAAATCCTTGACCCTTATTATTCCATATTCCACTTACATTATCATCCTGCCCAAGCCCAATCATAGGCAAGCAAAGTAATATGAGTAGTAGTTTTTTCATTGAAACAAAGGTAGAAAAAAAGTCGGGATGAGAG
>CAYVKX010000170.1:2334-2656 GCA_964452095.1 uncultured Weeksellaceae bacterium | reverse complement strand
GTTAAAACAGTGAGCATCCCAAGAAAGCCCTATTCACTAACGATGGCCCAGTTGTAACCATGACCTATTATGTAATTGGTGAAATTACCGATTCGGGTTGATGTGGGGACGGTTAAGCCGCGATAGTTCTACCGCGTTCAAGCAGTACTTGGTATGCACCGCGTCAGCGCGGTACGTGGTAAGGGCAACCCTGGAAACGCGGTACGCGGTAAGGGGGACTCCTTGAAACGCGGTACGCGGTACGGGCACCTTCCCCAAACGCGTTACGTGGTTTGGTTGGTGCAAAAAGGCAGCCAGCCAGGCAGGCAGCCAGACAGCGAGC
>CAYVKX010000170.1:0-2324 GCA_964452095.1 uncultured Weeksellaceae bacterium | reverse complement strand
GCGGTACGCGGCAAGGGGGACTGCGTGAAACGCGGTACGCAGTTCGGGCACCTCACCCAAACGCGGAGCGCGGTATGTGCAAAAAGGCAGCCAGGCAGCCAGACAGCGAGCCAGGCAGCCATAGCATATGGACGCGGTAGCGCGGTACATCCAATGCCCAGAACGCGGTGACGCGGTAGATGGATGTGCCAGAACGCGGTACGCGGTAGGCGAGAGCCCAAAAAACGCGGTAGCGCGGTACTCCACAAAGGGAGACGCGGTAACGCGGTACGCGGTATACCGCATAACCTGCGGAACCCCTAGGTTACTGTAAGCCATTTAGGAAGTCCGCGGCTGCGGTGGAATGATCGCAGGCGCTGTAAGACAATGCCATCTCTCGCAGCTTTGAACATACATTCTGCAGGGGGCATTGTGCCATCCGCGACTGCGGTGAACTTCGACGCGGTTGTCAGGTTAGCTGTCCATCGCGACTTAGTATCTACGTTGCCTTGGACGATCGGTACTTTATCGCCTCGTACGCACAAGGTGGCCTTGTCCTGCGATCCAGTCTCGTTGTGGTGGAACGGCGACTGGTCCCAGTTCAGGATCAGGGGATCGTATCCGAACTTTAGCATGATGAACTTGCGGATCCTGAACAACGTGACCCAGAACAGCTCGAGGCGTTCTTTCTGTACTCTTCTGGGCACTTCATACTTTCTGTTTGCTTTTTTCATGTTCAGGCCATAGTCTTCTTCCCATCGCTTGAACCAGTGTGCGGTTGGTCTGAATGTCTGTGCAGGTGTACCATTCAGCAGGCATGCGCCAGCATGCTCTTCGAGGAGCTGGCGGACTTTCATGCACAGGACTTCGCGAGGGAAACGGGCCAGACTTTTCTTTCCGCGGCTGCGGCGTTCTGCGGCCAGCTTGGTCCAGTCGATGGCGTAGCGTAGTCCAGCCCACCATTCGTAGAGCGAATGCCGAACCAGGGGCGCTTTGACGCGTCTGCCACCGCCCTCTTCTCGTATCCTCAAATAATGTGCCTTCTTCGCTTTGCTCTTGAGGTTGGTCTTCTGTGTTATGGCTTTTCCGGGCGTGACCGCGGCTGCGGTTAGCACGGTGGACGCGCGATCGCGCCACTTGTCATACCATCTGCGGACGTTCCTCTTCAGCATTGTGCGCCCCAGTCCCATCCAGGCAATATTGTCTTCGATGAAGGTCTCCATGGCGAAACGAGGCAGTCTGGTCGCGATGATGCCACGCTGCCTGCAGTAGTTGTGGAAGCGGATAGCGACCTGCGTTTTCACAGCCAGGCGGTGAAGCTTGTGAGGGCCCAGGTCGATCTTGGCAGGCTTTTTTGCTTCCGCGACTGCGGTCGACTCGCGTTCTTTGTAGGCTCTCACATTTTCATCGACGACTGCATTGGGCAATGCGCGGATCAGGCTTATCACATTGGCGGCTTGATCCAGTCCAGACGCCCAGGTCATGGCTGTGAGGGTTTCTTCATCAGGCATCTGTTCTGTGACATCGTTGTGTGGTTCTTCTGCAGGCTCCGCGACTGCGGGTGGTGGGCCTTGCGGTGCGGGGGGCAAGGCATCTGCTGCGGCTTGTTCAGCTAGTCTTACGTCTTCCATGTTCAGCTCTTGGCATGCCACCATGATCGCATGCATCCAAGGTTCCCTTATGCGTGCTATGAGATAGTCACTGATCTCCACTCTCAATGCGTCCCTGGATGACTTGGAAGCGGGCCGTCCCAGCATCATGTCCATCACATCGAGCGCGCAGTCTCCATCGACGACGGTCGGAAGCGCCGCAACCCCCCTCTGTGCATAGAACGCCTCGAAGCCAGCAGCCGCGTCGCCGTCGCCCGCGACTGCGGTCCCAGGGATGCATACGCCAGCAACGAAATGGCACATCTTGTGGAGAGGGTACTGATCCGAGATGGGAACGCACTCCACTGATCCGCCAGCTGTCGCTTTAAGACAGCATGGAATCGCCATGACAGAGGCTTTAGTTGTGCAGCTCTCCTTCGCCCAAGGGGCAAAGGTTTCGAGTAGGTCGATGCGTTCAGCGCCTTCCAATACGCATGGCTGGCACTTGAACAGCATAGCAAACAGAACGAAGGCGCTGTAGCCTACATAGGCACGTGGCGTCCTGATGTTGCGCGCTAGGGCTAGCAAGGTTGCCTCGATGTTGTGTTGTGCCTTGACTGCGGTGGTATCCATTGAGGCGAGACCGGCGTCTTCGTGGTGATCCTCGATGTCCATGCCATCAGTAGTAGGGAGCGCAGGCGCAGGTGGCATCAGACAGCTTAGCGCAGCCTCACTGGGCGCTGCTGGTTTGGTCTC
>CAYVKX010000169.1:0-2658 GCA_964452095.1 uncultured Weeksellaceae bacterium | reverse complement strand
ATACCCAGCCCAGTAGTGCGAGCGCGGTTGCCATTGACAGCCTGGCTGTCGGTAGCAACCCTGTTCGCACTCGGGAGGATCCTGGCCAGTCTGAAATGGTTACTACTGTCACCGAGGCAGCCTCCATGGATACTACGCTACCGCCGGAATCTGAGACGGCACAGCATCGCACGGCGAATGCAATTGGCACCAACCGTAAAAACATGACACCTACTCGTGCACTGGAAGTGGTCATGCTGCATAGCACTGCCAACCTCCTCAGGCACAAAGGCATGGCTCCTTTCCTCACCAGATTGGGTGACCATGCGGTGCACGCTCAGCACCAGTGGGGCCTACCAGCGAAGAACGTCAGTGCCACCACCGACTGGGCCACGGCCCGCTGTGTAGGAGGTCGACCAGAGGAGGAGGAAGACATGGCGATATACGGCGCAATGTTCGCGAAGATGGGAGACCTCATGCCTCTCTTTGGCGAATATCCCCACCTTGTGCCAGTTAAGGTTTCAATTTTTTTGCCTGAGGATACTCTGTCTACGGCTGGATCCAGGAGAAAGCGCAAGGGAGAGAGACCAGTTTCCACCTCTCCTGCCTTTATGGAGGCCAATCTGATCGACCCTCTCGCCCCAAGTGAATTTGCCTCTCAGCCCTTGCGACAGGGATCCGTCCTGGATGTGAGAGCATGGAGGACTGCTATTGGGATCGAGGCCGAGCTTGTTGCCCGGAGGAGGAAGTGCACGATTGCGTGCAGACGTGCCACTCTGAGCCTCCTTGGATCAGACCGGGCAATGGGAGAAGCATGTCGATGTGGGTCTATGTACCATCCTGCTGCCCCGCCCTTTACCATGGATGATGCCATGGAAAAATTTCGGATCCTATATACAAACTCCATAGTCTTGTACGTGGACCGAGATGCTTCCCCCATGGTGAGCCGTTTGGACTTCCTGGACCCAGCGGTCATTGATTTGTCTTGCACCGACGGACTACCAGTATCTATCTTGCGTGACGCACATGATGGACGCCGACCCACCAGGCGAGTTCCTGATATTGCAGTTGATGGACCCACGGAGGGTAGATTACCGCTCTTCCCCCTTGGAGAAGGTCATAATTGCGACGATCTGCCCAGATACACCTTTCCTCGGCCAGCTGCCGAAGCCATAGGGCCGCTCAATTATGACGAATATATGATTGCGTATATTAGGAAAAGGCTTGAAGATAATCGAGACTGTGAGGAACGTGGTATGAAGCCCAAGTTTGAGTTTGTGAGGTCTGCGAATCCTCCCTTTCAAGTTGGAGACCTCAAGGTGACGCCCAAAGTCATGGAAGATCTCCATGAGATCGTCGACTCAGGTGACGCCGACCGCGATTTCCAGCTCTTCAGCAACGCTGCACACCACGATTGCGGTAGTGACAACGAGGCTTGTGGCATCTATGACGGTGAGGACTTCCAGGAAGAAATGGGAAATGAACCAAGGCACGACAAAGGCTTTCGACGAGGGAGCGAACCGCTCGAGTGTACATGGGGTGGCCCTACCCGAGGTGGATACAGTGACGTTGAATTCCTTACTCAAGAAGATCGGTACCCAGTGACTGGAGACGTACCGGGTGAGGCCTGGGAGTCCGAGGACCAGCCTTGTACCAAGCGGTGCAATCGTGTGCAAACTGACGCCTTGCGACTATATATGGGAACACCCCCAGTGCTACCGACGCAGACCACACCGCCGATACATATGCAGAGGGATCCCTCCCGACGGTACGAGCCGCCCGGGCAAGATGCCAGCCATCACCCGGACGTGGACCTGAGCACACCTGGTCCGTATCACTTTGCCACTCATGGCCAATATGCCCCTCATAGACTTTGCGACACTCAGTGGGCACAGACGCGTGCCGTGAAAAAGCGCTAACGAGCTACTTCGCTCGCACCGCCCTTTCAATTCGTATTGCGAGCCGGCCGGGGCCAGTCTGTCTATTGGTCTCGTTTTCTCTCATTTGATTGGTCAGGTATGTCTTCGGAGTTTGAAGGAAAAGAAAAATTCTTCTTGCTCGGGCCCACGTTGTCTGTCCTTGCCTGGCAAGGGCTGGCCGCGTGGCGCCCGGGGATTGGGCTATGTCGCCATCGAATTCCTCTGTGTCATTGGTGGCTTCTCCAACGGCGGTACTTATGATGAAGTCGTGTCTTTGCAAGGAGTCGGCTGACTCCCCTGGTTGGGTCTTGTCCAACCGGGCCTCTACCTATATGCGGCAAGGAGTCGGCGTGCTCCCCTGACTGGGACCGTCCAGCCGGGCCTCTTTGGTGAAATTTTGCGGCACTTTCATCGTGAAACTCCTCTACCCTGCTTGGTTATTGTCTGAGCTTGTTCGCCTTTTGGCTTGAAGTTGTGCAGGGTACCTGCGGCACAGTGAGTACATGGGGTCTAGCGAGGATACCTTCGGCACGCTTGCGTCCGGGGATCTGGTTCCTGGCTTCGCTGACGTACCATGATGTCACTGTCCCGACGACCTGGCTTCCTGGCCTGCACAGAAATCTGCCACAGTGATTATTTTGGACTTTATTGACCTTGTCCTTTGCTGTCATGCTTGGATGGGCTATCGTAATGATCTGTGTCAATTTTCTTGTGTAAACGGCCTCGCCTGCCGCGAGATTGTTTCTGCGATGTGCTGGTC
>CAYVKX010000168.1:0-2660 GCA_964452095.1 uncultured Weeksellaceae bacterium | reverse complement strand
CGGGCAACCAAAACCAATAATTATAAGGAAAGTAGAAAGGGTTTTATCGGGCATAAAACATGCATAGGATTCCTGTCTTCAGACTTAACTAACACCTAAAGTTAAGCATCTGGCACGCATTATATTACGACTTACAGAATAGACGAAAATAACTTTCGTACTTAGGAGGGTTATTTGTAAATAAATAATAAAATATTAATCATCAAAAACCAAAAAAAATGAGAACACAACAAATTTTTTCGGCAGATGCAACTACCATATTGGATTTGCAACATCAGGGTGCAATTAGCATTGCACAATTAAAACATTCGCCAATAAATTCATTGGAATTTATTAGTGTACATACGGCATTTAATCAGAATAAGATTCGAGTAGAGGAAGTGTCAGAATCAGGAAATGTAAATGAACTTTTAGCAACCAATTTATCAAACGAACACATCTTTATTATGGATGGTGATATTTTAAGAGGAGCAAAACAAAATAGGGTTTCAAATACATCTATTTATATGGCACCCAATAAAAAGTTTTTTATTCCAGTTAGTTGTGTGGAACAAGGAAGGTGGAGTTATGATTCTGATAACTTCTCCCCTTCTGATGAAATTGTAAATAAACAAATGCGCTTTAGTAAGAATCAGGATATTTATAAAAAAAGAAAAGCTCCTAAAAGAAGTAAACACAGGGCAAACCAATCTAGGGTTTGGGAGAATGTGAGTTGTTGTTTAAATGAGTTTATTGTTCCAAGTGAAACAGAGTCCTATTCCGATATCAATAGAGCAAAAAGAAGAGATTTCAATAAAATGATTGAAAATCTTAAAATTAATAAAGAGGCAAATGGACTGGCTTATTTTATTGGAGGAAAACTTTCTGGAATTGAGATTTTTAATAGAACGGATGTTTATAAAGATTATTTTCAAAAAATTCTGCAAACTGTTGCTATGGAAGCTGATACAAAAACAAGAAATAAGCAACAAGATTGGAGTCTTTCCACTGAAGATGCTGAATCACTTATAACTGATTCCATACTTGAGTATAACAACCATCAAGATGCAGTAGATGTATGTGATGGTGTTTGTCTTGGAAAAGAGCACAGATTACAAACTGATAAAGAAATGTACTACAATCTTTCTTATGATGAGCAAACTATTCACCAGTCTATTTTAGTCTTTGAAAAGGATGATGCAGATAAAGGAAGAAGAGATAGATTTAATCCTAATCCATTTACTCCCTCCCAAAGTGGAAGTTTAAGTGATAGTAGCGATTCAATTTTTTTAGAGGATGAGCCAACTCAAATTCATCCAATAGATGTTGATGATGTAAAGCGGAATAATTCACTTTATACAAGAATTTTGAATTTAATAACAAATAAAAAATCAGAAAATGAAAGAGGATAAGCCAAAAGGAAGATTAGTTCCATTTCAAGATTGGAACGAGATAACAGAATTAATAGTTGACAAAATTGTAGTTGCTTTTAGCGAGATGAATATTGAGGAATTGGTAAAATTATTGGATGAAGAAATAGATTATCAGGATTTAGGAAAATGGCGTTTTTTAGCCCTAATCAAAAAGCAATTTGAGCAGTTTCAAAAGGATGGTGACACTTATTTGTTTCAAGAAGCAAGCCAGTGTATGGGATGTTCTTTTGGAACTTTTGGTTTTATTTTTAAAGGAAATAAATCTGAAAGAAAATGGTCGCTTGTTTTTAAAGTAGAAGATAAAGCTCTTGTAGATATTTATGAATGCAATATGATGCTCGGACATCATGTGGAGGACAAGAATGAACCTTCTGATGATTTGCCATTCTGATGAATTGTTTGAATGAAAAAAAGTTTAGAGTAATAAAAGGTGATATTACTCAAATTGAGGCTGATGCTATTGTGAATGCTGCCAATACATTTCTTTTAGGTGGAGGAGGTGTAGATGGCGCCATTCACAGGGCAGCAGGCCCAAAATTATTAGAAGCGTGTAGAAGATTAAATGGTTGCAAAACTGGTGAAGCTAAAATTACAAAAGCATTCAATTTGAAAGCAAAGCATATTATTCATACGGTTGGGCCAGTTTGGAAATATCGGTCGTATTTTGAAGATGATATTCTTAGAAATTGCTATCGTTTTTGTTTTGAGTTGGCTAAGGAGTACAATATTAAAACCATTGCTTTTCCTTGTATTAGTACAGGAGTTTTTCGATTTCCAAAAGAAAGGGCAGCAAAAATTGCAATCAAAACTTGTAAAGAAATGATGAAAAAAGTAGATGTTAGAGAGGTAATTTTTGTTTGTTATGACGATTTGAATTTTTTAATCTACAAAAGAAAACTAAGATTAAATTTTCTAATAGCTGATTAAAATGAAGAATAGAAATTATTTAGAGATTATTAGGTATTGTGGAACGCTATCGTTTTCTCAACTTAAAGCCTTTAAGGAGATGCACAAAGCTGATAAAAATAGAGAATTTATGATTGCTTGTGAAGTGCTCAGAATAAAAACTCAAAAAATAATTGCACAACAATAGTTAATATGAATTATCTGTTTTTGTATATCGTTCCAGGACTTATTTGGTTTGCTTTAAGAAGGGTGTGTAATTCTTCACAAGAACCCTTTTCAGCATACCCATTTGCAGTTGTTGCTTTTGCTCCACCTACTAATTCCTTGTTATGTTGTCTTAAT
>CAYVKX010000167.1:0-2673 GCA_964452095.1 uncultured Weeksellaceae bacterium | reverse complement strand
CTGGATCTTCTGGGTCACAATCAGCTCCTACGGATGCCAATGCCTGACAATCCAATTGGCAACATATTGTGGATGATAAAAAACATGACTCGCATGTATATTTTCTGCCATACGATGGAATTTCTCCACACTTTGTTTTGGATTTGGATTACTTTCAAAACTACGCCTCTTCTCTCGATGATTGGAAGCCAATTCACAAATATGGTGAAGTGCAACTATATACGCAGTGGCGAGTCAGGCTGCCCACTTGTGAATGCGTGTACACGTACGGAAACCAAAGCATGAGCAGCACTAGTTTTGATAGAGACCTAGAGAACTTAACAGTCCTGGTCTCAAATATTGCAGGAATAGATAGCCAATACTATAATTCCTGTAATATTAATAAGTATCATGATGAAAAGTCTCATATAATTTGGCATTCTGATAATGAACCACTTTTTAGGCAAAACGAGTTTCAACGTGAAGTTGATATTCTCTCGTTGAGCCTTGGTGGATCTAGAGAAATCATATTCAGAAGGCAATATAGTGATGAGACTTATACTCAGATCTTAAAGAATGGAGATTTGCTCTTCATGGGATCAAGGCTACAAGACCACTACCAGCATAGAGTCCCACCCTACTCCAGAGAGGCTGGAGGGGATGTCCTCAGGTTCAACTTCACATGGAGACGCATCAAGAGGCACACTAAAAAGTGTCCTCTGAAGGCTGTCTCTTGACTACAGGGCATGCAGGACATCGATGCTGGCCCAGGGCCCAGGTCCCAGGTGCAACTAGACAGGGCGACTCAGGATAACAATAGCGATTCAGTACGGAAACATGTTAACTTTGACCTTACCAATGTTTATAGAAGGTATGATAGTGAAGGCAAAATAATACAAGACAACTCTGGAAGTCTAACAGAGAACAAATTATGTTATCTGTTTTATAGCAATGTTTCGTCCCTGTCTAATCATGCACAAGAGTACCTTTTCTCCATACCAAAATACGTTAATATCTTGGCTATAGTTGAAACACACAAAGAAGATGACTACATCAAAAGCAAATTCTCAAGAAATGGATATAATGTGTCCCCTAACCCCCCTGCTAATTTGGATTCTGGGGGTACGCATGGAGGTGAACTCATTGCCACTAAGAAACATATCCAAACCAAACAAATTCCTCATAACATCTTACAACATATTGAGAGTGAATTTGGGGAAAGGAGATTTGCAGCCAAGATATTAGTATTTCGCAACCTAGAACTGTTGTGTGTTACTGTTTACCTCTGGTGCTCGGAGGGATTTAGTGTAAGAAACAACAACATACTTCATCAAATTCTGATGCTCAAGAGGTTGACACAACTACAACTGTTCTGTGTTGGTGATTTCAATATAAGTTATAATGATTTTCTTAATTCTGGTTGGCCTGAAAGATTGGGTGTCAAATTAGTGCATCCAGGTGCTGATACGACCCTCAGTTCCACATCTAACAGGGCTATTGATTTTGGAATGATTAGCACGGAATTGTTTCAGATAATTAAAATTATTAAAGCTGTACTTTCAGTTCCTTGGGGCCCACACCCTGCAATAATTTTTGGTTTGAAAACATGCCCAAAAACATTAAAGGAATTGTGCAATGTATTCCAAAATCATTACCAATGTCCCAGTTTAAACTTATGTGGAATAAGCTCGATGACGCCCAGAAGAGCAACGCACAAGTCAATGCACATAGTAGAGCCAAACACATTCTTAACAAACAAAAGCGAATAACAGGAGTTGCTATTCTGGGGAAACCAGTCTTCGAGTTACAGAGGGATCCTAAGTTTCAACACCAAATCAAGAAGGCTTCCATAGAGGTTGGAGAACAGCTGGCCCTTTCTTCCTTGGCTTCTGAGCTATTGGTTCTTGATGTCGCACAGATACCCAGAAACCAACAAAAACAATATACTGGAAGGGGACAATATCCTAGATTTGCTCAGAAAAGTATAATTAAGAATAGCAAGCTAGAAAACCAAGTGTGCCCACATTTATTGTTTTGGGGTGAGATAAAAGGTATAGTGACAGACATCAAGAACCAAGCCTCGGTCACAGGCATCTCTCAGGAACACATAGGGTGGCTGTCTTCTCTTCTCCTCGATTGTCTTGGCAGCATTGAGCAACACCTATGTCCATTGACTGATGATTTGAAAATGGAAGCCCAAATTATTCCAAAATTGTTACCAACTAATAATGTTTGTGCCTTAGTTGGTATCCACCAGCAGGTTACAAAAATTCATAAGTATGTTATAAGTAAAAGGATGAATGAACAAAATAAAAAAATAAAAAATTATATCAAACAACAAATGGACGCAGGCGGTGCTCAGCTCTTCAAGTACATTGCCAGGAACGATAAGAGCGTTCTCAACGTGTCATACGACACACATGGTCAGGGTTGCTCTACACCAGGCCAATTTTTAAAACAACAGGCTGAACATTGGAATTCTTATTGGAACCCAGACAATACAAAAGGAGTAAGAATCGCTTCAGAATTAACCAACCTTAGAGAAGCTGCACTGGAAGTTGAGAACAAAGGAACGTTTGATGTTGAAGCACTGGATCTGGCTCTAGCCAAATACAAGAAAACATCGTTAGGTTCTGATGTATGGGCTCCAAAAGAACTCCAAAGTTTACCTGGACAGTGCAAGGAGTTGATAGC
>CAYVKX010000166.1:0-2678 GCA_964452095.1 uncultured Weeksellaceae bacterium | reverse complement strand
GGTGTGTTGGTTCTACAAGTGCTGACAGCGCTTGAACAATTGCTTGGTGAAGTCTGATTAGCCATTCAAGCAGCAGATTGGTCATCAGCATCTTCCAATAATGTGAATTTGTACTCACCTGATGAACTATCGTAATCAATGACAGAGAAAAGAACTTTCATTTGTCTATCTTCAAATGGGTCGTGGAACCATGGTTGCCCACCTCGGAAGATGGCTAGGATAGACTTGTAGGTATCCATGTCCATGTTGCCGCTGATGGTGTAAATTGCGCTTTCAGCTCCCTCATCATACAGGTCATCCCCTTCCCCACCTCGAATTACAGTGCGCTGCACTCTTCTTGAAATGGTCATATGTACATTACAATCATCAATTTTCACCCATTCTTTCCCTTCTTGCTTTAGATAACACTCGTTTACATTCATTTTTCTTCACCGTTTTCAGTCAATATTTAATTTGTTAATTTTTCCACGTTTCCCAAACCGCTCCAGAGTTCGGGGTGCGGAAGTAGTTAGTTCCTTCATACTCAATCCATTCGTAGCCGTCCGAGCCAATCTGTCCGGAAGCATCCTTTGCTGGGCCAGAGGCAACCGTTCCTGCAACCATTTCATCTTCAACGATATGCGTCTGGTCTTCGGTAATGTCCTCGGGTTCAAGAATTTCGGGAACGTGGTGTGTCTCACCAGCCAGTGCATCATCTAATTCTGCACGTAGGCGCTCTAACCGAATTCCTTGATGTGGCCCTAAGAGGCGTATCATGAGCGAATACTCAGACTTCAAAGCAACAACATCTAACTCTTTCTTCGTGCGTGCTCCTTTCAACATATCCTCATATTTCCGGCAACGTGCATTGCGTGTAACAAAACCAAACAGAATCCATGCGAACAGTGGAACACCACCAAAGATTCCAATCAAATCCCAACCATCTAAACCAATGGTTGTCCCCGGAATCATAAGTTGGAACGCTTCTATTGGATAATCTGAGGCATCAAATGGATTCGTATCTTCACGAATCTCATCAACATCTGTCCAACCATCATTATCATCATCGGTGTCTGCGTTGTCGCCTTCACCGTCTCCGTCAAAGTCTGAACATTCCCTGTAATCTAGTGGGAATGCATCCACTTCGTCAAGGCAACCATCGTTGTCATGGTCGCCTGGGCTTGCAAGCTTCGGCAAGATGTCAATACTGTCGTTGTAGCCATCATTGTCGAAATCAAACAGGTGCGGGTCGGCATCGGTTCCACTTTGATTATCACCAAGTCCATCACCATCTTGGTCAATCCATTGGGTGGGATTGTCTGGGAACATGTCGGCCAATCGTCCGGACAAACTGTCACCGTACCCATCACCATCTCGGTCGGCGTGTTGGGTGGGGTCAGCGATGAATGCGTCAGAGTTGTTTCCCGTCTGGTTGTCACCAAATCCATCTCCATCAATGTCTGACCATTGTGAAGGATCATCGGGGAATTTGTCAGCTCCAGAACCAAGCGGATTGTCGCCAAATCCATCACCATCTGAATCGGTCTGTTGTGAAGGGTCGAATGGGAAGGCGTCCGCATTGTTGCCCACGCCATCTGAATCGGAATCCTGCCATTCTTCTGGGTCCTCGGGGAAGGCATCGCCCTGATTGCCGGCCATCTCATCTCCATGACCGTCACCATCGGTGTCATTCCACTGAGTTGCATCATTGACGAAGGCATCGTCCTCATCCGCCACTCCATCGCGGTCGGAATCCGCCCAACGGGTTGGGTCATCGGGGAACCAGTCCCCTTCCGAACCGTAGGGGTTGTCACCATGACCATCTCCGTCTGCATCCGTCCAATGGGTGCCATCACTCGGGAAGGCATCAGCCATCGTGCCTGTGGCATTGTCGCCATATCCATCCCCATCACGGTCTTTCCATTGTGTGGGATTGGACGGCATGTCATCGCCCGCATCCGACCAGCCATCACCATCTGTATCCAGGCAACCGTATCGGTCCTCGGTGCTGTTGCCCACAGTTGTAGGACAGGCATCTCCTTGGAAACCAATCAGCTGGTCACCGTAGCCATCTCCATCGGTGTCCACCCATTGTGAGGATTGATTCGGAAATGTGTCGTTCTCATCACTCCATCCATCAAAATCAGAATCTAGACAACCATACCGGTCGCGCGTCGATTCGCCATAGGTCGATGGGCAAGCGTCTCCAAACGTTCCAGTCAAATTGTCGCCGTATCCATCCGCATCAAAATCCGACACTTGGGTGGCATCGTTCTGAAACAAATCACCTTGATTGGAATAACCATCTCCATCATTGTCAGGACAACCAAGAAGGTCAGCAGTAGAATTACCTGAGAGGTAGGGGCAATCGTCAGGGTTGTTGCCAGTAGAATCGTCTCCGTAACCATCAGAGTCTGAATCTATCTGTTGAGTTTCATCGAATGGGAAGGCATCAATGCGGTCAGGAGTATCATCATTATCTTGGTCAATTTCCATTATCTGTATGCTTTGCACATGAGTTTGGAATATGATGCTCGAGCCAATGAAAACATCCACAATATCGGCTATTACAGTATTGCTGGTGCGGAGGGGCTCATTGGCAACCGGATATTTGAACGGCGTAGAGATGGGTGTAAAAGTCAGATTTTGTGTATTGATGTCATAATGGATTGTAATACTACCATACCCTACAAGGCCAC
>CAYVKX010000165.1:2053-2683 GCA_964452095.1 uncultured Weeksellaceae bacterium | reverse complement strand
TGGCACGACGTCGTAATCCCTGGCGTGGACAACCGTGATGCAGTGGTCACTGTTCCTTCACTAACCCCAGGAACACAGGTTAGCGATCCCGTATCTACGGGGCAACCTCAAACACCACAGCCACCAACGCCACCAGCGCGTGTAGGTGGCACGACCAATCCTGATGAACAAGGATTGATGCCTGGTTCATCAACAGGTGTCAACCTTGCCATCGATCGTCCTAGAGAATCCGAATCACCATCTATGTATCTACCAGTAAGCGATGCGTGGTGTGCAGAGAATGGTTCACCCACGTTTCTTCAGTGCTTTACTGGTGGGGACAGACTTTCATGTGTGATTGGGAATTCCTCTACAGTTGCTGAGCCAATACCGATGTATGGCCCTGGGTGGACTTGGGAAGATCCATCAGCGGCCAATGCAGCTCTTGCTCGCATTCAAACCCTCAAGCCTAAGGTGTTGTGGATGTCCGTATCTCCTAACATCCCCTACAACAGCTGTATTCCTTGGTTTGTTGCGAGTGCTGCACACATCAACGTCAGATCAGACTGTGGTAGGCACTTTGTCCTTGCGACGCCTAACAACAGTTGGATCTGGGAAGATGATGATGTATGGTATCTTACACAACATCCG
>CAYVKX010000165.1:272-2043 GCA_964452095.1 uncultured Weeksellaceae bacterium | reverse complement strand
AGAAGTGCGAGTGTCAATATGACTTCCCACTGTGAAGACATCAATGCCAGGACAGTTGGCATATGTCTGGCTCACAATTTTCAAGAAGACATCTTTGACTCCTTCTTGACTGGTCCTTTTCCCAACCATAAGAATGTGTGGCCCACTGAGCTTGACGTAGCCTCAGCAGTCAGTGACAATTACCCTTATTCTTTTTGTCAATCTGTGGCACTTGTCATCAGTGCCATTGAGGGTAAGATTGCGGGTGAATGGCCTGGGACCACAACTTCATTTTCCAGTTTGATGGTGGACCTGTTAGAAGATCTTGATGCCAGTGATCTTACTATCCTTGAATCCAGCGTGCTGGAAGGAGAGTATCCTGGCCTTGATCAGAGGGCAGCTTGTCTTGCGCTTGCGCCGACAGTCCTCAACAGTGTGCCTGTTTCTAACAGTGACATTAAACGTCTTATGTGTTGGATAAACTCACGACCAGCAGGATGGACGATGCAATATGTTGACCGTGGAGAATGCAATCAGTCCAGGCAACTGAGAACACTGAGAAAGATGTACTTTCCAACCTTGTCTTTCTCAGAGTGCTGGCTGATGCGTGGAGCTATTCCTGACCTGCTCTACCAACTACAGGCAGGTGAGGAACAGGCAGTGATCTTCATGTGGAAGAAAAATGCTTCCAAAAAGCGTATCTACGCTGGGAGTCTAGTATCGTTGGATTTGAAGGGCCTGGAGCTGGGACCTTGGTCTATGGTACTTATGTACAATCCTGGTGGTGGCTCTTCCATAAATAACAGTGGTAACCGTATTTCACGACCTACGGTTCCTGTATCAAGCGCACCTGCAGCTGATGATCCTGGACCACCAGGTCAGCCAGGTGTACCTGCTGATCAGGATGTCGTTATGCGACCTCCACCACTGTCGCCAGCTCAGACACCAGCAGTACCACCTCAGGCTCCACAACCAAAATACGCAAATCCAGATCTGCCTATTCCTCCCTTCTCAGGAAGGATACCTCCAGGGCAACCAGCACCACCTCGTGGAAGACCACAAAACCGTGACGACGGTAGGTCGACTGCGGATGATGCTGCTATGTTGCCTGTACCCACGGATGATGAAGATGAAAAGCGGCGACGCCGATCTCGTAGTCGTGATGATCCTCCAGTAAGAGATGCTGATGATGAAATGTTTCCAGATCCTGGAGGCGACGACGATGATGACAGGCGTCGACGTGAACGATCACACTCTCGGGACAGACCTGCATTTCCCATCGCGGAAAGGTCTCGTTCGCGAGATGATGATCAAAATGATCGTCGTCGGCGTGTTCGATCTAGATCACGCGACGATTTTATAGATGACAGTTGGAGAAGGCGTTCTCGTCAGCGAGAGCCCTCCACTGAACCACCTTTACCACCACCGTCTGAACCTCCGCCTGATGCAGATGATCTTGGATCTTTACCACCTCCTGGCGAAGCCAGAGGAGGTCCCAGGATTAAAACGGAGCATCACAGGATGGACACCCCATCTCCTGCTCCTCCACCTGGGAGGCGACAGGTGAAGACAGAAAGCAATGGTGGTAACACTGCACCAACACCAAAGTATTCAGCAGTCAAGTCCATGGCCAAACCTAGCTGGCCGCATCCTAGGGATGCTGGCATACCTCTTCCAGCATGGGACAGGGCTATGCAGGACTCTGATGATGACCCTCTTCAACCAGAAATTGAGGAAGAGGACCTTTTCTGGTTGAAGAGGGTCATCATCAGAGTCCTGCATAGCCCTGTCC
>CAYVKX010000165.1:0-262 GCA_964452095.1 uncultured Weeksellaceae bacterium | reverse complement strand
GAGGATCTTTTCTGCGGCACTTGTGCAGTCCTGAGCCTGCGAGGTGATGAGCAGTGCTCAGAATGCGCACAGTTTGAAGATTTTGAAGCCTGTGTTCCTTCTCGCAAGGAAGGCCAAACTCTCCAAACACAACATTGGAGAGAAGCACAACACTTGGATGACTTAGTGGTTTTGGAAGACTGTTGGCATCTTCACTCACCAGCCCATAAGCTGGCTGCAACCACTTCATCTTTTTCGTTTGTGCGAGATTTAGATGAACACA
>CAYVKX010000164.1:0-2722 GCA_964452095.1 uncultured Weeksellaceae bacterium | reverse complement strand
TTGGTATTCAGTAATTTACAAAGATAAAATTCTTTTTAAATTATCATGAACCTTATTTAATAATTATTTTCTGTTCTACCTTTCCGTTCTCATAATGATAAAACAGGGGAGTGTTGGCTTTTTCTTTTGTTTGTTCTCCTAGGATGTTTGTTATATTTTTTAATTTACTTTTTTCTTCTGAAACTTCTGAAACTGAATTAGATGTAGTTACACTTCCCCATTCTACAATAGATTGAAAGGTGTAATTCTGACAATAAATTCTAAAATTATTAAACCCTACAATTTGCCTTGAAAAGTTTTGAGAAGAATAAACATAAGAAGTGACTGTATCAGCTGTAGTTCCTTCATTTGTAAGTAAAATAACTTTCCCATCTCTCTGGTAAACAGACTTTTTATTTGCAGTTTGTTTAATTAATAAATAGGAATCATAACTTAAATAAAAACCATGAGCAAGTGTGTCATTTACCATTGACCAAGGAATTGCAGAAGTTGTGTTTTCATAATAAGAGGAAGTATATTTGTCAAAGGTATTTGGCATAAAAATACTTCTTTGAATTAAATCTAAACCATCTTCAAACTCTAAAGTTCCGTAATAACTTCCATAAACATCATCATGAATGTTACTGCAAAATCGTGTTCCTATAAATTTAACATCTTGCCCTGCAAATGCCGTAATAGTTACACCATCTTTTAGTTTCGTTTTTAGGATATTCCCATTTGATGTATTGTCTAAAAAATCTTTAAGTGTGTTCCAATCATTTTCATAAAAAAGCATCTTAGTTGGAGAGCTAAAATCAGTAGAAGGCAAGTTTATTGCATTGGAAATATTAATTACAAAAGTGTTCGGATTAGCAAGTTGATTGATTTTATTTGCTAGTAGATTTGCTCTATTTGTATTGCAAGTATAAATGTAAACAGCATCCTGTATTTGCCCGTGCACACTATCTAATTCGCAAAGGAATTTATCCATATGTTCCAAACTATCACTACCGCTAACTAATAATGTATTGGTGTAATTAATGTATAAAATCGGGTCTAAAGGCGGAGTAGGGTCAAGCGTGATTGCATTTGCACCATTTATGATTTGCTTGTTGTTAAAATCATATTTATGACCATTTAAAAGCTGGGTATATTTTGTGTCTTTCGAAATATGAGAGTTGAACCAAGCATTGTTTTCAATAATCGTAACTGCTGCCGAACCCATTACTTCTCCAATATTATTGCTATCAATACAAATTGCAGTTCTATCATCTACTCCAACACCATCTTTTCTTTGTATTCCCCAATTCTGATACCAATTTGCCATAAAGACCAAAAGACGAGCAAATCTTCCTCTTTCTATAAAATGTGTGTCAAAAATATAATCAGGGAAAATCCCAAGAAAATCATCATCAAGTGCAATATCAATCCAATTGTAAGGGTCTGTTAGGGCTTCATCAGGATAAATACTTCCATTTTCTGCTGTAAAAATTACTTCTGATAAAATAGCCATTCCAGCAGAAGTTCCCATTATCACTCCACCTTGATTGAATTTATCCGTAATTGCATCTTCTACTTTAGTGTTGTTCCAAGTATTGTAATAATTCCACTGATTTCCTCCTTTGATGAAGAATACATCATATTGCATTAAACTATCATAAATAGCCTGTGAGTTTGCTAATGTAGAATTATCAATATCAAACCTGGCAGTATCGCTTGCTCCTAAGTCCATAAAATACTCTGGAATCCAAGAGGTAGAACTGCTGTAATAAATTACGGCCACTTTTCTGTTTTGCGATTGATTTAAAGCCCAAGAATAAGGGACATCACTCCATCCGCCATTGCTTTCACCACCTCCGCCAATCAAAACTAAATTTCCTTGTGAAAAAAGTAAAGTTGGAAATAATAGGAGGAAAAGAAAACGCATTAATCCCTTAGTGCGATATAATAAAGTAGATAAGTTACTGCTGCCAATGCTGCAATTACATAAGTACTTGCTGCCCATTTTAAGGCATCTTCTGCAAAAACTATCTCCTTATCATTTGTAATGTTTGATGATTTTAGCCAAATAAGAGCTCGTCTGCTTGCATCAAATTCTACAGGCAAAGTAACCAATGTAAAGGCAGTAACTATCGCTTGTAAAATGATAAATAATGTGAGAAGTTGAGAAAATCCTAATCCTATAAAGCTCCCTCCAATTAATCCAATGATAAAAACGGTACTCATCATACGATTACTGAAATTAACAATTGGTACCATTTGTGAGCGCATTTCAAGCCACTGATAAGCAGTAGCATGCTGAACGGCATGACCACATTCATGAGCTGCAATTGCTGCTGCCGTTACATGTCTTCCTTGAAATACATCTGGGCTAAGGTTGATGGTTTTATCTGCAGGATTATAATGATCGGTCAATTTCCCTGGAACCGACACTACTTTTACATCCAAAATCCCATTATCGCTAAGCATTTTTTCAGCAATTTCTTTTCCGCTTAACCCAGAAACAGTTGCTATCTGACTATATTTCTTTACCTTTTTTTTAAGCAGACTATTTACTATTCCTCCAATTATCATGAAGCTCATTATTATCCAAATCATATTTTTAATTTTTTGTGTTTTACAAAATTAAGAAAAATCGGCTTTCAATTACAACAATATTATAGTAGTTTTGCTTTGTTAAAAAATCAAAAATGAAAAAACCTTTAATTTTAGTAATAAATGATGATGGGATATCTGCACCAGG
>CAYVKX010000163.1:815-2737 GCA_964452095.1 uncultured Weeksellaceae bacterium | reverse complement strand
AACCTGGTAAAAAGAAGCAAAAGGATATAGATGCTAGATGGACAAGAAAAGGAGGGGAACGATTTTTTGGCTATAAGAATCATGCTAAAGTAGATAGTAAAAGTAAATTTATTAATGGCTACCTAGTTACTCCAGCTAATGTGCATGATTCTCAAGTTTTAGATGATTTATTAACTGAAAAAGATAAAGACCAAGAATTATATGCCGATAGTGCTTATACAGGAGAAAAACAAGAGGAAACCATCAAGAAATATGAGATGATAAACAAGGTTCATGAGAGGGCTTATAGAAATAAGCCATTAACCGAAAAACAAAAAAAGAGCAATACAAAGAAATCAAAAACCAGAGCAAGAGTGGAACATGTTTTTACAGAATATTGGCTGCACCTCAACAAAGCTCAAACAAGTTTGGCTTGGTATTCGGTTTGCACAATATTTGGTTTTATGGAGCAAAGTATGAATGGTTTACGCTTAAAATCAATAGGAATTGTAAGGGCTACAGGAATTATTGGGCTAATAAACCTGACTTATAACCTATTTAGATATGAACAAATAATCAGACTAAATATTAAGTTAGATTACTGTTAGTTAGTTAGTTAGTTAGTTGCGTTTTCCCTTGGAAAAACGCAATAGTTTACTATATTTGCTCAATCATATTTTTCAAATCTTGACAATAAAGGGTTCTTTGTCATTTTTTGAAATGAAAAACTAAAATTTAGAACCCACCATTAGCTACTAAAACAATTTATTATGAAAACTTTTCAATCAATTTTAGCAATTACGTTTATTTTATTTGGAATGAATGTTGGTGCACAAACTACACTTTTAGTTCCATCTCAATATAATACTATTCAATCTGCAATCAGTGCTTCTTCAAATGGTGATACAGTTTTGGTATCCCCAGGAACTTATTATGAAAACATCAATTTTAATGGAAAAGATATTGTTTTAGCATCTGAATTTTTGTTAAATAATGATACTTCTTATATTTCTTCTACTATTATTGATGGGACAGGTTTAGTAAATATTGATATTGTTACAATAGATAATGGAGAATCTCTTTTAGCACAATTAAATGGGTTTACCATCAAAAATGGCAATTTTACAACATGGGGGCGTTCAGGGATATTGATTAAGAATAACTCTAGTGTAACTTTAAAAAATTTAATTATTGAGAATATACATTCAGACGGTCAAGGTCCTGCTGTATTTATGAACGGGAATGCATTATCCATTATGTCAAATTGTATTGTCCGTCAAAATTCTTCCGGACCGCTAAATGGCTTAGGAGGAGGTATTTATGTAGAGAGTTCAACTTTGACTATTAATCATTGTAGCATATCAGACAATACAGCCTCTTTGGATGGTGGAGGTATTTATATAAAAGATAATGCAATTGTAAATATTGATTCATGTGTTATAAATAATAATTCATCTGGAAGTGAAGGAGGCGGTATATGTATTTGGAATTCAACGGTTGATATTAATGCTACTATTTTTGATGAAAATCAAGCTCTTTGGACAGGAGGCGGTTTGTTTGCTCATGGTAATCAAGCACATAATATTACTTATTGTCAATTTACCAATAATAGTGTAAGTGTAAATGGTGGTGGCCTTAAGCTTCATTTTGCTTCAGCAAATATTACTAATACAACAATTGCTAATAATTCAGCAGGAGATGGAAGCGGGATAGTTATTGAATCTCTTGACCCTATCAATATTTTGAATAGTATTATTTATGGAAATATTGGAGGGAATCAAGTTCAATTAATTAACTCAGCCCCTATTCTTACAATCACTTATTCAGATATTCAAGGTAATTGGTCAGGAATAGGAAATATAAATCAGGATCCTTTATTTGTAGATACTACAAATAGCGATTATCATTTACAAGTAAGCTCTCCTTGTATTGATGCTGGAGAT
>CAYVKX010000163.1:0-805 GCA_964452095.1 uncultured Weeksellaceae bacterium | reverse complement strand
GGAAGTATTTATAATGACCCTGATGGAAGTAGGAATGATATGGGTGCATATCCATATGATCCTTGTTGGAACATGAGCACTTCTTCTACTACTACTATTACAGCATGTGATAGTTTGGTTTGGAATGACAGTACATATACACAAAGTGGAATATATTCTTATAGCGGCCCTTCTACACCAAGTAATAATTATTCAATTGATAATTCTTCAACTGGAAGTTCTATTCAATTTAATACTAATAATTATATCAATTCAAGTAATTTTACTTGGTTAATATCATACAAACATGTTCAATTTAACGCTTCGAGTGAATATATTATAGATAGTAGAAACGGAAGTTATACTGATGGTGTATTTTTGAATGTATATAGTACATTAATTGAATATGGTTATGGAAATAATATTAATAATACTTCTTTTAATATTACAAATGGAAATTGGCAATATGCAGCATTAATTAATGAAAATAATTATTTAAAATTAATGATTGATGGGATAGTACTCGATTCTATATCATCTTCAGGTTTTGTTTTTAATCCTTCTCATACTCTTGGTAATAGATATGATGTGACCAATCATACTTTTACAGGATATTTTGATAATTTCTCTATTTGGAATACAACTCTTTCTCAACAAGAAATCCAAAATTACATAAACTGCCCACCAACAGGTAATGAAGCTGATTTAGTAGGTTATTGGAATTTTGAAGAAGGAAGCGGCACAACTGCTTACGACCAAACATCTAATGGTAATAATGGAACAATAAATGGAGCTACTTATGATACTAATGTTCCATCACAATCTT
>CAYVKX010000162.1:0-2754 GCA_964452095.1 uncultured Weeksellaceae bacterium | reverse complement strand
GAAATCGAATATCATTCTGCGGGGGCGCGCCATATATGAAGCACGCATCAACATGCTTTTGTTCGTCCACCTGGCATTCTTCCACAATGTCCTCGAATGCCCTGCGAACTTTACGACTACGCCCGTCAGCAAGTAAGCAGATGACGTTGCCGCCTTGAGTTGACATCACCCACTTCGCTGCGCTTTTGAGCACACTATCTGCCGAAACCACATCTTTGTGGGCCGTGGCTGACTGGAAAAGCTCCTTGAAGGGAAACACCTCAGCATTCAATATCATCAAGGCATGCTCCTTGCCTGCCTCGCCACTGGCTGAGGAGAACTTCGATTTCTGAAACATTGCCGTTGCTGCACCACCCTTCTTCCAAAAGTCAGGATGCATAACGTTTCCAGGCAGAAACACTATCTGGTTCTTGCGCGAAGCAACGACCTGCTTATGAAGCTTGGCAACAAATTCTGAATCGTCATCGCCTGGGACTCCTTCGAAGGCGTCGTCTTGCACCGCTTCAATAGGAACAGGAACTTCCATCAAACATTTTCGAAATGCTTGCATCTCCATGCAAAGAGATTTTTCCGGTGCATCCTCATCCTCTTCGCCTGTTGCGTTCCCTCCCAAGCGATCTGCAAAGCTTGCGCCACTGGCTGCAATATCCTTGAGCTCCGCCTCAAATTGGTTCGTCATTGTTTTTCTGATGATGTCCGCTGCCTTCCTGTCGCCAGCGAGGGTCAGTTTCTCCTGAACATATTTGTCGAATCTGGTCTGGGTCAAGGTGAAGCTAGAGATCTCGCCGTCCTGAATGATCGTGCTCCAAAATGTGTATGTGCGCGCGTGCGTGGGCGTGCTTCCTGAGTGGATCTCGAATGGCTCTTGAGATTCATATCTTGAGATCCACTCACGATATCTTGAATTTAGATTGCAGGTCTTGAATGGATCTTGAGCGGATCTCGAGCTTCGGATGACCCGCTCAAGGTCCACTAAAGATCGATGTATCTTGAATGGGTCTTAAATGTATCTTGAGATCTGAATCTCAAGATCCACACAGGATCCATTTGGGACAGGTGGATCCTGAGTGAATCTTGAGATGTGAGTCTCAGGATCCACTCAAGATCCACTCGAGAAGCACACACGCGCACACGCACACACACACACGATGGAGCACGCATGGATCATGAATGAAACTTGATGTCCTGCACTGGGGCCGCGCTGTCGCAGAAGTTCTGCCAGAAGGCACGCGGTAGAAAACACTTCGCCTTGATGGACATCAGGCCTTCAACTGACAATGCATTTGACGCGCCACTGGCTGCAGTCGAGACCTGCTCGTCCAGAAACCACTTACAAAACTTCCTCTTGACGATTTGGCCGTGAACATAGCCTGTTGCCCTCCTCGCTTTGGGTACCAAGAGTTCACCATGGAATTCTTCACAAGTCGCGTCGCCACTTAGAATAGAAACGCCAATGCCCTCCATCAGACAAACAACTACGTCTTGCCATTCATCCGCCCCGCACATTTTTCTGATTATCTGGAAAGTGCGCAATATCTTTGAGTGGTCTATGAAGATGCTTGGGGCGATGCGCTCCAGGAAACGGACAGCTTCTCGTCCACGACCTGAGCTCGCCACGCCGACCAGAGACAAGATACTGTACGCGATGTTCCTGTCAATCTTCTTCCCCTTAAACTGCACACCAAGCTCTTCAAGCTTCTTGGTGATTTCTGGTCCTGACTCCTGTCCTGTAACCTCAGGCAACCGCAAGCAGCTTACTGCGAACTCGTAGAAGCTGGTCGCACCATGGGCTAAGCCCTGTGTCCGTAGAACGTCAACGAAAGTCATCTGATCCAACTGCAACTGCGTTGCCGAGGGATGGAGACGCATCCTCACTGTGACAGTGATTGAGGCCTCGTAGAGTTTCAACACTTTTTCAAAATCCCCAGCGACAAGTGCATCGTGCATCGCAACAAGCAGTGACCAAAGAACCACATTGCCGCCACAGGCTGGCAAGTCCCTGAAGAAAGCACCTGATTTGAGAAGGGTCTCGGCCGTTATGAGGCTTTCTAGGCAAGTGCTCAGGAAGCCGGGAAATATGAATCGTTGATTCTCGACGACTTCAGACGAATTTTTCAACACTGATTCGCTCCAGAAGCCCATACAAGATTCGAGTTGCTGCCACGATGTTGCTTCGATGGAGAGATCGATGTCATTCCAGGTCTTCACTGTGGGAAGGAACTGCCATATCGTCATGGATGCCTCATACATACCACTCCGATTCAAAGCATAACAGCAATTACTCATATTCCATGGTTCCCTGAATGACGATAGTTTCTTTGCCTTTGCTGGTTGCATCTCTGGAGTCCGCTGTGTGTTCAGTGGAAGGCGCAGCGCCACGCCTTGATCCTCAAAGAGATGCACCGACATTCTGTAGTACACGCTTTTCCACGCTTCAGTGACCCAGTCGCACAGGGCAGGGGCATTACCAAATACGATGTCATCCTCAGAGGGCTTTTGTGGAAACGTTGGGGGCGTAAGCGGCAGCCCCAACATTCCTGCATGCATGGAGGGGTCGAAGGTCTGAGGACCGGCGCCACTGGCTGTCGAATCATTCTTCTTCAATTTCTTGGCAGCCGGTTGTTTCGCCATGGCCGCCATGCTGCGCAGGTGAAAGATTGCCAATGCAACGTTCGCTCGAGCAGATTCTGCGCCAGTGCTGAAGCGCACAGAAATATAATATGTGTTTTATGGGAACCGAACAACTAATAAAGT
>CAYVKX010000161.1:0-2760 GCA_964452095.1 uncultured Weeksellaceae bacterium | reverse complement strand
TGCTCCTACTTTAGTTTCGGAACAATATTTATTAGACCTTGAAAGAGAAGCTTTCTTATCACTTTGTGGTGAAAGAAAAACTTTAGAAAGAATTGAACACATGTTAAAAAAAGGAAAACCATTAAGAAATTAAGATTATGAATACAGTATATATAGTAGCAGGATATAGATCAGCAGTTGGAAAATCAGGAAAAGGAGTTTTTAAATTTACACGCCCAGATGATTTAGCAGCAGATGTTATTAAGCATTTAGTTGCATCCGTACCTGAATTAGATAAAGATAAAATTGATGATGTAATTTGTGGTAATGCAACCCCTGAAGCAGAACAAGGATTAAATATAGGAAGAATGATCTCTTTAATGGGTCTTGATACTATAAAAGTACCAGGGATGACCGTAAATAGATATTGTTCTTCAGGATTAGAAACTATAGCCATTGCAAATGCAAAAATACAAAGTGGAATGGCTGATTGCATTATTGCAGGTGGTGTAGAATGTATGTCCCCTATCCCATTTGGTGGATGGAGAATTATACCCAATTATGATGTAGCAAAAAATAATTCTGATTGGTACTGGAATATGGGACTTACAGCAGAAGCAGTAGCAAAAAAATGGAACATCAGCAGAAAAGACCAAGATGAATTTGCTTTTAACTCTCATCAAAAAGCATTAAATGCTATTGAAAAAGGATATTTTAAAAGTGGAATTGCTCCTATTACAGTAAAGGAAACTTACTTAGATGAAAATGAAAAAAGGCAAGAAAGAGAATATGTTGTAGATACAGATGAAGGACCAAGAAAAGGAGGTTCTGCTGAAGGATTAGCAAGACTAAGACCTGTATTTGCACAAGAAGGAACAGTAACAGCTGCAAACGCATCACAAACTTCTGATGGAGCAGCCTTTGTAATTCTTATGTCAGAAAAAATGGTAAATGAATTAGGGGTAAAACCAATTGCAAAACTACTCAGTTATTCAGTAGCAGGTGTTGAGCCAAAGCATATGGGAATTGGCCCTATTGAAGCAATACCAATGGCACTCGAAAAGGCAGGATTAAAGTTAGAAGACATGGAGCAAATTGAATTAAATGAAGCCTTTGCATCACAATCATTAGCTGTTATTCATGAATTAGGATTGAACCCAGATATAGTAAATGTTAATGGGGGTGCAATTGCCTTAGGACATCCTCTAGGTTGTACAGGAGGAAAACTTACCGTTCAACTAATCAATGAAATGAAAAGAAGAAATCAAAAATACGGAATGGTTACCATGTGTGTAGGTGCAGGACAAGGTGCAGCAGGAGTATTTGAAATTTTATAAAAAACCTAAAACCAAAACCACAAAAAAATGAACCATAAATACATTGTAGATTTATCAGAAGTACAACTAAGCGACCTTGAATTAGTTGGAGGAAAAAACGCTTCCTTAGGAGAAATGATTCAAAACCTAGGAAAACTAGGAGTTAATATCCCTGGAGGATTTGCTCTTACTGTTGATGCATATTGGGAGTTTATTCGTTTCAACAAATTAGATAAAACCATTCGTTCTTTAATTAAAGGGATGAAAAAAGATGATTTGGTTTCTTTAAGAAAAACTGGATTAGAAATAAGACAAATCATCAGAAATGGGCAATGGCCAAAAGATTTAAAAATAGAGATACAAGAAAGATACAAACTACTTTCTCAAGAGTATGGGCAAGATATTACAGATGTTGCAGTCCGTTCATCAGCAACAGCTGAAGATTTACCAGATGCATCCTTTGCAGGACAGCAAGAAACTTATTTAAATGTAAGGGGTCCTGAGCAAATATTAACTTCTGTACGAAATTGTTTTGCTTCTCTTTTTACAGACAGAGCAATTTCTTATCGTGATAATTTTGGGTTTGATCATTTTGATGTTGGTTTATCTGTGTGTGTACAGAAAATGGTTCGTTCCGATTTGGCTTCTTCAGGAGTTGCTTTTTCATTAGATACCGAAAGTGGTTTTAAGGAGGTGGTTTTAATTAATGGTTCGTACGGACTAGGGGAAAGTGTAGTACAAGGAACTGTTTCTCCAGATGAGTTTTTGATTTTTAAACCTACTTTAAAAAATGGTTTTGAGTCTATTATAGAAAAGAAAATGGGGAAGAAAGAAAATAAAATGATTTATTCTACTGACCCAGGACAATTGGTGAAAACTGTTCATGTAGGGAATACACAACAAGATGAATTTTGTATTACTGATAGACAAGCATTAAAATTAGCAAAGTGGGTGTGTATTATTGAAGACTATTACACTAAACTAAAAGGGCATTGGTGCCCTATGGATACTGAATGGGCAATTGATGGACTTTCTGGAGAATTATTTATTGTTCAAGCAAGACCTGAAACTATTCACTCCAGAAGAAAAGATAATGATTTAGTAGAATACAGAATTGATAATTCGGATGGTGCGGAAATTCGGTTAACAGGAATTGCTGTAGGAGATAAAATTGGGCAAGGAAAAGTACAGAAGATGTATTCTTTAGATGGTAGAGATGGTAGTTTTGATGGGTCAAATTTTAAAGAAGGAGATATTTTAGTTACCGAGATGACGGATCCTGATTGGGAACCAATTATGAAAAAAGCATCTGCAATAATTACAAATAAAGGAGGTAGAACTTGTCATGCCGCAATTGTTGCCAGAGAAATGGGAGTGCCTGCAATTGTAGGTACAGAAAACGGAACAGAAGTGTTATTTAACGGAGAGGAAATAACAGTTTCTTGCTCTGAAGGAGATATAGGAA
>CAYVKX010000160.1:0-2767 GCA_964452095.1 uncultured Weeksellaceae bacterium | reverse complement strand
CCAAACGAATAAGCTCAAAGGCGACCACGACTAAGACAACACACGATACCCAACACAACCAACCACCAAACAGAAAAGCAACAACACGAACACAAATCGGGCAAACAACGAAGCAAAACAAAACACCTTGGCCGCCGAACGAAAACCACAACAACTAGAGCCGGACAAACAAACAAAACTAAACAACAACTAGAACAAAGACACACACCGGACGTAGCAAAACCGTATTTATAAATAAAGGGGCAAGATGGATCAAGTTATATAAATACTATTGGTTGTCAAGCTGGGTCCAAAGGTGACCCACTTTTCTTGCGGCCGGTCTAGGCGCGATGGGTCCATAGCCGTTTTTACCCCATGGGTTTGGACTGGAAGGCGCGGGGTCGAGAAAGTTGACCATTTGCCCTGGGCAGTTCGGCTTAAAAAAAGAGCCCGCGCGCTATTTGACACACTGTAGTGTGAATTTTTGGATATTGCCCCGAGCATTTTGGCTGGGAAGCCCCTTCGAAAAATAACTTAAATTAACATTTCCCATGCGTTTTGCCCATTCGGTTCGGCCGACCGGACAAAAGAGCAGGGAAAAGCCGTCAGAAGTCACGCGCGTTATGTCTAAATGACACCGCTTTCATGCATTTTGTTTGGGAAACTTCCGTTTCTCCGAAAACACACGACTTCTGACATGGTTTCCCTTAATTTTGTAAGCATTGCGGCTCGAACCCGAAAATCGGCCCAAAATCGGAACTTTTTGCGTAATGCCCGTTATTTGCAGCAAACTAGTGTGGGCTCGAATTTCACTGCGTTTTTGAAGGGCGTTTCCTTTTAAAGTGCGTCTTCCCTTACAGCCCTGACCTTAAAGTGCTGCTTGAGTCGCGCGTTTCGTCTTGAAATCGGCGGCCCGCAGAAATCGCAAGGGTTTGGACTGGGAAACCGAATGCCCCAGGGTTTCCTAAGGATCCTGTCGCGAAAGCACTGCATTAACACGGAAACAATGTGCTAAGGACAATGGCCACGTCATTGCGCATTCTCGCAATGATCATCTGGCTCAGAGTAGCCAGACATCTCGCAAGCATGCCTCCCAAAAGCAAGCCGATAGCCGAACTCGGCTATATTATGGAAGACAGGAACTCACTCCGTGCGCAAATCAGCCACTACGACCAGACAGGTCATAAAGTGAGCATCGTCGGCCCGAAGAGGGAGAACCGCCGCCGTGCCGAAGCTGACCTCGCCCAGATCCGTGCTGCCGGAGCTGTGGGAAACACACGTGAAGAAGGGCTCCAGATCATGGCCGCGGAAGCCCGCCGCATCCAGCTCAGCGCCCAATTCGAAGCGGAGGTGCACGCGGCTGTGCAGCGGCAGCGCGCGGCAGAGGAGGAGGAGGCAGCGCTTGATTTCGTGAGCGACGAAGAACCCGAAGAAGAAGATCCGTGGCTGCTGGAGGAGCACACGTCGACTCAAGACATTCCGGCGACGCCGCCCTCACAGAAGGCGCCGCTCACCCGAGAGGAAGCTGACGTCGCGCTGCAGGCGTTCCGGCCTATCAGGGCTCGTCCGGAGGACCTCGCGCACATCCTCTCGTGCCGCGCCGATCCGAACAGGCCCCTGACCGTCCCAGGGGACATCAATCCGCTACGGAAAGTCTTGTGCTTCGCCAGGGGGGAACACGTGGCCAAAATGCGCGAGCTGCTCTTGGACCACGGGGCCGACGAGACGGAGGAGGATCGCAAGCAATGGGCAACGTGCCAGAAGGCGTGGCTCTACGAGCGGATCCGCATCCGCGAGTCCCGCATTGATCCGCGCGATTACGATCCTTGTGCCGCCACCGTGGAGAGGAACATGTGACCGAAGACAGTTCGTACATGCGTGGGGAGAGAAATCCGGACACTGTGTGGGGAGAGAAAACCGGACACGTGGTAACTGTTAGTGCAACCTGCCAGGCTACGCCAGCCACCTGCATGCCCAAAGTGCTCGTCAGCGTAGACTTGGCTCAAGTCGCGCGTGCCGTCCGCCATGACGCGCTGCAGCGGTACGACAAGGAAGGGCACCCGATGTACCATCACAAGCACGAGCGAGATGATAGACAACAGCGGCCGACTGGTGGCCCTGCCGCTGCGCCGCGGCGGGGAATACTGCGCGCTGCACGCCAAGCCATTCGTCGCGCGGCCGGCGGCCACGGAGGCGTCGTTGATCGTTTTTTTGGACCTCGAGACAACGGGTGTGGACGTGGCGCGGGATCGCATCGTCGAGCTGGCCGCTATGCATGCGCCAGCGGACCACCGGCTAGCGGGAGGTAGTTATTCGACCACCGTGTGGGTTGATCCGCAGATCCTGAAAGAGCGCGGCGGAGAGGCGGCCGCCGTCCATGGCATCTCGGACGAGGAGATCGCACTGGGCCCCGGCTTTGCGGAGGCATGGGCGCGCTTCGTGCAATGGACCGAAGACTTGCTGAACGCCTCAGTCAAGGAAGTAGAGGTGGACACTGATGACGACGAGCCCCGAGCGCCGCAGCTCGAGGAAGCCCCCGTGCTGCTGCTGGCCGCCCACAACGGCGCGCGCGCCTTATAGGTGCTTGCAATCTGTACGGATACCCTCCAGCAGGGGGCGTGCACTCACGGTGACTCACCTCGTGCAGGGGAGATGCGTCCAAGGTGCGTTTCGATTTCCCGCTGTTGCTTTGCGAGGTGGTGCGTCATGGCCTGTCTTGTCGGCCCTTTGAGCGGTGGCTTTTCGTGGACACCCTCGCTGCGCTGCAGGCGGTGAACCGACACGGCTG
>CAYVKX010000159.1:0-2812 GCA_964452095.1 uncultured Weeksellaceae bacterium | reverse complement strand
GATTACCATTTGGTATTGTAGTAGGTTGACTGAAGAGGATGAAGAAGAATGAATATTGAACCACAAGCGTCGATAAAGAACATTAACCATCCTAAGCCATCAAGTATCATGACCTCAGATGATGATACATCAATGGTGGTAATTCGTGGAGCCGGAGGAAAGGAGGTTAGCCGGGCCGAGAAAGATGAAAGTCCGGACAAGAAGGAGAAGTCACCGAGGGAGAAGGCCGGCCTCGCGTTGTGGTGGATATATGCATTTTTCTCGTTGATTATTTTGATTGCCATGATCGCCTTAGGACCATAACCAACAAAATTCCAGACGCACAAGCGTCAATACTTATTCTTCTGGCGTACACCAGTCGGGCCAAGCAACTCTCACTATTTGTTCAGAGTAGTCATCCTCATTTGTAGCAGTACTTGATTTGGAATAAGCTATACATTCTTCCCCGATTATAGTTACTAAATCGTGGTCATATGGAGCCATGAATAGTACATCATCAGAAATTTCATAGCGGAAATAATACTCATATTCTTGATCATCTTTGTCAACCATGTACAAATTTTTGTCATCAGTTCTCCATTCAATTAATGTCCCGGTAGATTCCGCCATAGAACCATCGCTAGAGAATGTTATAGTGTCAACTGGGTTGTACCATGTGCCCTCAATGTTATCATCGGCGAGGTTATTCGCCCAAACATATAGTATTCCTGCTAGAACCGTCACAATCACAAGCCCAAATACTACTGCTACAACTGTAAAAGCTACAGTTAAGCCAGTGTTCCCTGATTTTTGCGGGAGAATCATGGTCATCACAGGATTATTTTGTCCCTGAACTTGCGATTCATGTTGTGGCTGGAATTGGCGAATATCGCTCATTACAACACTATCAGAAATTTCATTCCCTGTCCTTTCAGCCAATTCAGAATCCAGATAGTCGCCGTCAGTTGAATCCGCTATTCTAGCCTCTTCTACAGCCTTCTCTGCTTCTTGTTCAGCCTTCATTCTAGCCTCTTCTACAGCCCTCTCTGATTCTTGTTCAGCCTTCTTTTTTGCTATTGCCTCAGCCACCTTCTGCTTCGCAATCGCATTTTCCTTTCGTGTAGCGGCGCCTTCCTGAAATTTCTTACCATATTGCTTGATTCTGCGCTTGAGTTTCTCCATGATGTCATCTTCATCAGAGATGAATAATGAGCTATCAATATATTGGTGCTCATCAAATAAATCCTCGGTGGAATACTTGGAATCCTTCTGTTCATCGCCATCATTCTGAGAAGCCGACACAGAGTTCTTAGTGCTGTCATAGTTATTTGCTTATCTACTCAGTAACAATCCGCGAATTTCGCAAGCAAGTTGTGGAAATGAGTTAATCAAATTCTAGGGGCTGACGCACAAGGATTTGCCACGTTATCGTTAACGCAATGGTGCCCTTTCAAATTAAGATGTACTATTGATTCATTTCAGCATCCGCCATTGCTGCCCATCGATACCGAATCTGATATACTATCCCAATCTAATTCTGGAACACACAACAATGGATGACTGTAAATATATACATAATTATCAACTGCAGTCAGAGAACTCGTCAAACCCAAATCTGAAAGAATATCATTACCAGAGATATAGAAATAACCTCCCACATGTTCAAGACTAGACATATCGATTGATTCGAGCGCATCATTGTTATCGAAATAGACATACCCTTGATCCCCATTTTCATTAACAAAAACCTGTTTTAGGCTTGATAAATCAACTGACTCAAGAGCATTGTTACCTGAGAAATAGACATACCCCCCATTGTCGTCATCATTATCACCCACAACTTCAATACTTGATAAATCAACATTTTCGAGAGCATCATTCTGGTGGAAATACACATATCCTTCAACTTCCTCAAGATTTGGCAAAGAAACGGTCTCTAAATCTTCATTTTGGTGGAAATATGCGTACTGATAAATACTCTCTAGATGAGGTAAACTGACATCCGTTACCCCACTTGTTTGGTGAAGGTAAAGTGCATCCAAATCAGTACAATGCGAATAACTAGAAACATCATCCTGGGTTTCAATTACAGCAAATACATCTGCACAAGACTCTGGCGTCACAGTAGTTCCGCCGCTGCTAGAACTACCGCTAACGGAATTACTACCGGATGTCCCATCAACCAAAATTAGTGGTGATCCCCCGACAGAACGGCCACCATTTGTAATCGAAATGCTAATGGGGCAAATATTTCCATCACAGATATCTTCTGTCCCTTCCTTCAAAAATAGATACTCACCAGGTTCCCAGGTATTGTCGTTGTCTCCAGCCGCTTGGCCAATCTCACAATCATCTCCAGAAATCACACTACAAGTGTAGACATTATCGCCAATAGAAATTCTAATTTGAACAAATGACCAAGCAAGTTCATCCTTGCCAGTCATCTGCATCCTAACTAGTGTATCATCTGCTCCAACACCTGTTTCATCATCAGCATCCTCAGCAGTATAGGTGTTCAATGTGTTCATTGTAGTATCTGTGCCTTCACTGGCTAGACTGTTTGCCCATACATACAAGACTCCCGCGAGTACAACCGTGATTGCAACCATAAGAATGGTCGCTATCACAGGACTTACTGCTGTCTCTTCTTCATTTATTCTTATCTTTGCTTGTTGCAATTCAATTCCACCTAACGGCTTCTGCCATCAAATAGAATTAATCAATGGCCTATTTCAATTATTCGCAGGAAAATTCCAAGGAGTTCAGACCCACAAGGATTTGAACAGAAAATCAATCAATTTACGATCCCCAATAGGCCTCACGGATGTCTTGA
>CAYVKX010000158.1:0-2837 GCA_964452095.1 uncultured Weeksellaceae bacterium | reverse complement strand
CAAAAGAAAAAATCTTAAATTCTCCAAATATAAATATTGAAAGTTATGCTATTGCCTTGGAGGGCTTAACCCAGGATTCAAAAGATATTTATGATTATATTTTGGCTATCAAAACACTTAGCGAACTACCAAACAACAGCCCATTACAGCAATACGCAAAAGATACTGAACTCTACTCCATCTTAATTCTACTAAAAAGAAAACCTTTTATGGAGAAGTTTAATTATTCAACAATAAATATTAATTTGAAAAAAGTATTTGGCGATAACTTAAAAGTATTATCATCAAAAAAAGTAATGATAAATGTAAATGAGATTTATAATAATAGCGGCAATCATTACAAAGCACTTTGCCCAGATTATACTCCAGCACTTTGGGTAACTTCTCCAAATTATAATTCCAGAAATGGAAATGCTATAACAGATGTAACAATCCACACAATTCAAGGAAGTTATGCCGGATGTATTTCTTGGTTTCAGAACACTTCTGCTTATGTATCAGCACATTATGTGATTAGAAGTTCGGATGGACAAATTACACAGATGGTTTGCGAGAGCGATAGAGGGTGGCATGTAGGAAGTGAAAATGACTATACCATAGGGCTTGAGCATGAAGGATTTGTAAACGACCCAACTTGGCTTACCGATTCTATGTATGAGAGTTCTGCCGATTTAGTAAAAGACATCACAACAAGCGGATATGGAATTGAACCGAAATCTACTTATGCAGGGACTTTTCAAGGAGTGGTAAATTCTTGTTACCATATAAAAGGACACATACATTTTCCTAATCAAACCCATACCGACCCTGGCATGTTTTGGGATTGGGACAAATATTATCATCTAATAAATGATGTAATGGCTTTTGTAATAGACACTAATTGTAATGGTTCTTTTATTGATAGCGGTGGCGTGATTGGAACTTATAGTAGTTTTCAAAGTTATATGACCGTGATTTCGCCAACTAATGCCGATAGTGTGGTTTTGACTTTTAGCAGTTTTGATTTGGAAAATGGTTTTGATACTATGGCTATTTATGATGGGACCGATACTAGCGGAACTTTGATTGGAAGTTATACTGGTACTACTTCACCTGGAATAGTGATTGGAAATTCTGGAAGTTTGGCGATTGTGTTTTACTCGGATTGCCTATATAATAATGCCGGCTGGGAAGCTAATTGGAACTGCTATTATTCTACAAATCCTATTTTAGGATGTACTGATTCTTTGGCTTGTAATTTTAATCTTAGTGCCACTATTAATGATGGAAGTTGCACTTTTCCAACTTCAAGTAATTCAACTTTTACTGCTTGCGATTCCTACAATTGGAATGGAAATACATATAATATAAGTGGAACTTATGATTTTATTACTACAAACTCTGTTGGATGTGATAGTACAGCTACTTTGAATTTGATAATCAATAATAGTAATAGTTCAAGTACAACAAATTCTTCTTGCGTTTCTTATTTATGGATCGGAACAAATTATACTCAAAGTGGGACTTATGATTCTACTTTTACCAATATAAGTGGATGTGATTCAACAGCCACTTTAATTTTAACTATTACAGTAAATCCAGTAGCAGCTATTACACAAATTGGAAATGATTTGCAGGTAAACCAAGCGACTACTTATATATGGAGTACAAACGAAAGCACACAAATAATTACTCCAACTTCAAACGGAACTTATTGGTGCGTAATTACTGATGGTTTGGGTTGTATTTCTGATACTGCTTTTTATAATGTAAACTTTATTCCAACCACTATATTGGAGCAAAATGAAAACAAAAAACTAATTAGTATTACTGATGTTTTGGGAAGAAAAACAAAAAAGACAAACAACACCACTCTTTTTTATATTTATGATGATGGAACTGTTGAGAAAAGATTTAATGTAGCAATTGAATAATGGAACTATGTGCTGATTTGATAATGCTCGTGTAATCTATCCGCCAATTTAGAAGAAATGCTTTTCCCTTCACGAAAATAAATTAAGCGATTAAGTCCTCTGTTATCCAATAGTTTTGGAATAAGCATGTCAAAATTCATCATGGCCATTTTGTCATTCATAAGTGAATGCAAACTCATTTCAATATTGTTGCCATCAATTAAAATGGCAACCGATTGGTTTATTTTTACTGTTTCTGGATTTGTCATTTTTTGTTTTTTTATTTAACTACATATCAAAATGGAAATTAATAGTTGAAGTATATTGAATTGGTGGGGGTGTGAGAAAAACGTCTTCCCAATCTATAAAAGAGCAAGACACTATTCCTTCATATATTCCATTTTGAATATCCTTTGTAGTAAGTATTAGAGAGGGGTTATAAATATATTCGTTCAAACTAAATCCAAATATTGCGGTACCTGTAGGGCTTCCAACCGTATTATAATTAACAGCTTGATTTATAGGAAAATTTAATAAGTCCATAACTCCAAATTGTAAATTAAACCAAATGTCATTCGGATCATTAGTAGGTTTAAAATTAAGTAATAAATCTTGTGTGCCATTCTGATTATATCTAATCTCGAAATCTGTCAAATTAGTGGGTTCTCCATCAATATTTCCACCACTAGTTGTAGTTGTGTCTAAGTATTTTCTACAATAATGATATGTGCCATCAATACTATACCATACGCCATTATCAGAATCCCAAAAATTAGTACCATTAATTGTAAGATCATACTCAGCTTCATTACAAGCAGTAATATAATTAACGCTAATTGTTGTAGGGTCTTCATCTTCTTGGCAATTACTAAAAAGTAAAGGAATCGTTAATAAAATTATTATTAGTTTTTTCATGTTTAATTTGATTTACCTAAGAATATTCTT
>CAYVKX010000157.1:0-2841 GCA_964452095.1 uncultured Weeksellaceae bacterium | reverse complement strand
CGGTGCATGGGAGATCGATGATTCCGATGCTGCGTAGGATGATTTAGGCGCCGCGCCTGTAGCAGCGCAAGCAGCCTGCCACTTCTCTTTGGCTTTCCAGAACGCGGAAGCCGTTTGAGCATTAGGTACATTGGCAGCTGCGGCTGCTGAGCAATCGCCGAGCGGGGCTCCGCTAGCAGCGACAACAGGCTCAGCTTCTGCAGTGGAGGCAGGAATGTTGATTTGACGGCTGATTCCTTCCGGGCGCTTCGGGCGGCGTTTCAGATCGTGGTCTGAACCCCAAGGTTGCCCAAAGCGTTCGACGGATGGCTCACTGTCTGGATACTCGTTATCACTGTCGTCAAAATCCCCATCGCGAGAACCCGCGGCTGAGAATATTTGAGACGGGACTCCAACCGGTACATCATCATCTTCAATAAGACTCGGTTCGCTAACACTGCCGCGAATCAAGTCTGCAATATTGGAGTCCGACAAGAGATCTTTCACACACGTGAGGCACCACAAGTCGCGCTTGAGCCTAATGGCCACATCCATTGGGACAATGGTGCAGCAGACTCGGCGCCTGACGCTCTTTTTGGTCATTTGCCAGCAATCTGGTTTCAAATGCACCTTCAAGGTGGGGTTCCTCTCGGCCCCTTCAAGCAACCAAACGCGGACGTAGCGCGTTGGCTCCCTGTCGGGTTCTGTTTGAAGTCCTACCGCTACGGTAGGAACTTGCATAGGAGGATCCACAGGTACATTGACAGGAAGTGATGGAACAGGCACAGATTCGGACATAGACATCGGCGGACGAGATGGAGCCGCTTTCCAGCGAACGGGATTTACCATATCTGCGACGGTAAAATCGGTATCCTGAACAAGCGCCATAAAGCGCTGGAAGGTGAACCGATCGCCGACATGCTCTGGCAATCGCGAAAGCAACTGCAAAATCACCTCGTACGCTTCACTGATGACCAATTCGTTGCTCTCCTCCTCGCGCGGCAACTCAAGCCAAGGGTCAGCTGCATCGTTTTCACCGATGCGACTATCGCTCAAGAGGGACGACACACTTAGGCTGTCGTCGCCGGGAATTGCTTCTGGAGTCCAGGTTTGAACCTCTGGACTCCATGGATCCGTTGACGAGAATCCATGCTCTTGAGTGCGCTCGACTGGAGTTGCAGGAGGAATAAAGACGATTGGTGTATATTGAATGCCTGGGTCATCGACCTCCATGGGAGCCGTAGTATCCTCCATCGTGCTCCCTTCGTTGCTGACGGACGCACCAGTGGCGGTGCTCTCCGTCGGCCCCGAAGGTCGCGAATGGAGAGTCTCCCATAGTTTGCCACTGGCCCAGAATGCCAGAAGGAATAAGATCGCTCTGATCACATCATACATCCAGCCATCGAAGAAGCCAGGTGATGTGATCTCACTCGGTTGCGCATTTGCTCCAATTGAAAGTGCCCCAACACCGACTGTGACGCTTCCGACCGTTGTTTGCAAAATCTCCCTGCCAACCTCAACGACTGATTGTGCTGTCGTAAGGACGGTACGGTTCTTCTTCTTGTACATCCGTGCCCGTGTCACACGCATATCTTCGTCGTCGACGACACCACCAGGTACATCTTGCCCACACCTTTTATCATCCTCAATAATTTCAGCTGCGACGGCTTCCCTCACAATGTCCAAATCACCACCGGTCAAACGCTCTTTTGCCGCTTTGCTGTCAAATTTGAACCAATGCCTCATCAATAGCATCGCTTCGTTTTGCTCGTCTGCGGTGAGATCTTGCCACATAATATTTCCGAGCTCTTCGTCTGCGACTTCACCGTGACTGCGGAAACACACGTGGAACATTCGTACTGCGAGGATATCAAAGTCGCCGTCGGATGGCAAAAACTGATGTATGCCGTCCCTTGAGTTCTGATAGAAATCCCTCATATTTGGGCCGAAATGTTGATCGAAATGTTGGTTAATCATATCAGACATAAACAACTCATATTTGTTAAGACTGTAGTCACATGTTTTGGGCCATTGCGCCTGGCTCACTTCGGTTCTAGCAGGATCGTGCCAGAACCAGGACCTGGTAATTCCTTTGCCGACCCATTTGGGTCCACATCCATCACGGGTTCTGCTAACAAGCGACCCGTCTGGCCACATATTCATGCGGAGATCGTCATGGAGACGCCAGGGGAGGATGTGCTTCGCAACTTTGACAATCTGTTTGCGAATGGCTTGGAAAGGACCAATTGATCGGACGCGGCCTCCGTAGGCCAGGCCCTTGGTCACTTGAGTATCAGTGTATTTGCGCTTTATGTTAGTCCTCAAGGACTGACACGCACTCACCGCCAGAGCTTGGTGCAAGACCCTCGGGAGGCCAAACACGTCTGCCAATGAGCCCCAGTATGCCCCCGCAATAGGTGAACAGATCTGCTCGCAGTCTGGGACGTAATAAATCACGATTCCCATACAGCGTAAGCAGATGAACCATCCATACCAATTGGGGAGTAAGCATGCCGGGCAAATCCACATCTGACCCCCAGCAACTGTGACTGACAATGGGTTCCGAGCATAGCATTTGGCAAGAGAGTTGAACGTCTCGCTCCAATCCATTCCAACTTTAGGATCGTTGGCTAGAGCGCGAGTCGAAACAACTCCTGCCACAGCAAATCGCTTGAAACTCGATCGAAAGACACATAGGGTCTGTTTCTCCTTTTTGGCCTCGGAGCAGCACAAGTTCACCTGCTCGGCGAACTCATGCCCAATGAGCCTGGTGGCCGTGACGGCCCCCATCACACTGAAACAAAGGCACTCTCCACTGAGGTGCCTCCTGTCATGCTCCTCAATGAAAGCACAGGCGTTGTA
>CAYVKX010000156.1:0-2845 GCA_964452095.1 uncultured Weeksellaceae bacterium | reverse complement strand
TTGAAAACCCCTCCATAATCAGCAATATCTTGCCCCATAATAATCAGATTATCATGTTTTTGCATGGATTGTTTTAAACCATCAGAAATAGCATCTACCAATCTTTTTTCAGTTTTATTTTCTGAAGGATTGATAATATCCTCAAAATAACCTATGTAAATATCAGCCAATTCTTTTTCTGGTGTAGAGCTGATTTTCGGCTCTTCCTCAGCTAATTTCCAAGCAGTATTTATTTCTGATTTTAACTCTTTCTTAAAATTCTCAATATCAGTTTCAGAAATTACTTTTTCCTTTAATAAAAAGGCTTCATAATTATCAACAGGATCTAATTTACCCCATTGTTCCATTAATTCTTTTGGCACATATTTTGTTCCAGATGCCTCCTCATGCCCTCTCATTCTGAAAGTCATACATTCCAAAATAATAGGTTTTGGATTTTCAGCAATCTGATTTTTTAAATCTTTTACTGCTGAGTAAACTTCTAAAATATTATTTCCATCAATAGTATAAGCATCAATACCATACCCAATTCCCTTATCAGCAAATTGTTTACATCTAAACTGCTCAGAACTTGGTGTAGATAAGCCATAACCATTATTTTCAATCACAAAAATTACTGGCAAATCCCATACTGCTGCAACATTTAATGCTTCATGAAAATCTCCTTCACTTGCTCCTCCATCTCCTGTAAAAACAGCAGTTGTTTTGCTATTATCTTTAAGTTTATTAGCCAATGCAATCCCATCAGCAACACCTAACTGAGGACCTAAATGAGAAATCATTCCAACAATATGATGTTCTTTTGTACCAAAATGAAAAGACCGATCTCTACCCTTAGTAAACCCATTGGCTTTCCCTTGAAACTGAGAAAACAATCTCTGTAAAGGAATATTTTTTCCTGTAAAAACACCAAGATTTCTGTGCATTGGCAAGATGTACTCATCCAAATCCAGTGCAGATGTTACTCCAACTGATATTGCTTCTTGTCCAATACCTGAAAACCACTTTGAAATTTTCCCTTGACGCAAAAAAATTAACATTTTCTCTTCTACCAATCTAGATAATAATAAGCCCTTGTAAAGTGCTATTAGCTTATCATCTGAAATACTTTTTCTGTTAAATTGCATTTGTGTAAAGAATTGGATACAAAATTACCATAATAATTATTTACTTTGTAAAAAAATTGACAATTATGTATTGGCAAGAAATAGGAATAATTTTAATATTGGGATTTGCAATTTATTATTTGGTGAAAAGATTTAGAAAGCCAGAAGATAATTGTGGAAACGGAAAATGCGACTGCAAGTAAATGAATTCATTAGATTATTTAAAGGTTTTTTTAAAGCGAACTATTCTTCTGCTTGCCATTTATTCTACTAGCAGATTATATCTTTTTGTAAATAATTTCGATAGTTTTTCTAACCCTTTATTTTGGGAGTTTTTAGAAGGATTGCGATTTGATTTATCTGCACTGCTTTACATCAATATTCCAATATTAATACTCCTACTTTTCCCTGCAAATTTTAGACCAAAAAAAGGATTTCAAAGATTTATAAATATTCTTTTTTATGGGGTAAATATCCCTTTTATTATCCTTAATAATGTAGATATTGAATACTTTAGATTTACGCAAAAAAGAAGCACAATAGATTTTCTCCAACTTATTCAATTAGGAAGTGATGCCAAAAATATTATTCCGCAATATTTGAAAGATTATTGGCCAATTACTCTTTTTACTATTATACAAATTTGGCTTTTACTAAAAATAAAATATATTCCAAATACTAGGTTAGAATGGAATAGAAAATCTGTATTATCTGGGATTCTAGTATTTTTGATTGGAGCTGGAATTTTTATTTTAGGAGCAAGAGGTGGATTGCAATTTAAGCCTATAAAACCCATAAATGCTGGGGAGATTTGTGGCTCTAATAATTGCAGCTTAATTCTTAACACTCCTTTTTGTATTTTTCATTCCATCAATTCACAAAAACTAGAAGATAAACAATATTTTACGCAAGAAAAATTAAAAGAAATTTACTCTCCTTTGCATCATTTTAAGGACTCCTCTTTTCAGAAAAAAAATGTAATTATTTTGATAATGGAGAGTTTGTCCAGAGAATTTGTTGGCACTTACAATAATGGAAATGGACACACCCCATTTTTGGATAGTTTAGCAATACATTCTTTGGTTTTTGAAAATGCTTTCGCTTCAGGAATAAAATCAATTGAAGGGTTGCCTGCAATTACCGCCTCCATTCCTACTTTTATGGACAACCCTCTTATTACCTCTAATTATGCTCAAAATAATTTTGAGAGTTTAGCATCTCTTCTAAGAAAAGAGGATTACAATACCTCCTTTTTTCATGGTGGCTTCACAGGCACAATGGGGTTTGATAGCTTTTGCAGAAAGGCGGGATTCCAGCAATATGTTGGCTTGGAAGAATATGATAATATGGATGATTTTGATAGCTGTTGGGGGATATTTGATGAAGATTTCTTTGGCTTTTATTCGGATTATTTGAAAACTGAAAAAGAGCCGTTTTTTAGCACTTTTTTTTCTGTAACGCTACATCCTCCATTTGTAATTCCTGAAAAATACAAAGACAAATTCTTGCAAGAGAAAGATGTACACAAAGTAGTGGCTTATGCCGATTATTCCCTACAAACTTTCTTTAAAAATGCTAAAAAACAAGATTGGTACCACAACACTATTTTTATCATTACTGCCGATCATACTTCCGGAAGTAGAAAGGAAAAAAAATACAATAACAGAATTGGCAGGTATGCTATTCCAATAATTATTTTTAGTGGAGATAGTAGTTTGCAAGACAGAAAAGATAATATC
>CAYVKX010000155.1:0-2869 GCA_964452095.1 uncultured Weeksellaceae bacterium | reverse complement strand
CCCAATGAATTTTTGCTCTTGTATCTATTATATCATAGCCATACAATCCTGTTGGTTTTGGGGCAGTACAAAATTGTGAATAAGCACAATTTCCATCATCACATGTTGCAGCTGGATCATAATTAGTTGCTAATGGATCAGTACAACCATATACACAGTAAATACAACTATTGTCATCTATATTGGCTGTTGCATCATAGTTTACTGCATTTATATCTGTACAACCGTAAACAATAAGTGTTTGACATAAAGTTGGAGTTAAATCATAATTAGCAGCAGGATCATACTCTACATAAGTACTATCCATACAACCTGCTACTACCATAATACAACTTCCATCATTTATAGTTGCTGTTGGATCAAAATTAATAGCAAGAGGATCAGTACATCCTGTTGGATATACACAGCTTAAACTATCAACTATCACATTAGCAGCTACTGTAGAATCGTACCAAATACTATAAGGATTAGCTAGTGGAACATAATTGTTAGCTAAACTATCAATACAAACTACATTGTTAGTAGTAGCATTAGGGTTAGAACTCCAGGTATAAGTACAACTACCATCATAAGTATTAGCTGTGGAATCGTAATTTGTAATGAAAGACATATCATAAACACAACCATAAATAACAGGTATACAAGTTGTACTATCACTTACATTTACATTCGGATTATAATTAAATGCATTTGGATCAGTACATCCAATAATTTGTCCAATACAACTATTATCATTTGTATTAGCGTTAGTATTATAATTCAGTGCTAAAGGATTAATACATCCTAACACTATTGCAATACAGCTTCCATTATCAGTATTAGCAGTAGCATTATAATTAAACATGGTTGAGTCTGTACAGCCATAAATAAATGGGATACAACTATTATCAGGTGTTGTAGCATTAGGATTATAATTATATGCTGTAGCATCTGTACATCCTAAAATTGGTACACAATTATTACTAAATGAAGTTTGCGCATCAATGTTAGTCCAATTACTTGCTGAATATGTTGCATCATCAACTGATATACATGTTAAGTTAGAATTATTTGTTGTAATAAAATAATTAATATTGGCATTAGTACCATTCCTTACATCTAAAGAATTTAGCCCTGTACTATGGCAATCAATTCCAGTTAATGCAGTATTACTGCTTAAATCTAAAGTTGTTATAGGATTGTTATAACAGATTAAATAAGATAAAGCAGCATTATTACTTACATCTAAGTCAGTTATTTGGTTATCAGAAACAAATAGATGAGTTAATGCAGTATTTTTGCTTATATCTATAAAGATAATATTATTATTTCCACAAGTTACCCATTCAAGCTCAGTATTATTACTTAAATCTAAAGTGTCAATATTGTTATTATAACAATTCAGATAAGTTAAGGAGATAAAGCTTTCTATTCCAGTTAAATCAACTATGTTTTGAGAATATATTACTAATGATGTCTCTGAACATATATTTGAAGTTAAAACACTATCATTATAAGCTATCCCATCTCCCATTCCATTAGCTTCCAAATAATTCTCAAAATTATTATCTGGCACATAAGTTTTATATCCTAAGCAAGTCCCATCATCACAAGTAGCTAAAGCATCATAATTACATGAAGCAGGATTAGTACATCCATAAGCCGTTAGACAACTCCCATCATCACAGGTTGCTAAGGAATCATAATTACAAGCAATAGGATTCATACATCCATAAATACAAGGAATGCAACTACCATCATCTCCAGTTGCTAATACAGTGTAATTTGAGGATGAATCATCTGTACAACCACAATAAGAAGCAAACTGAGATTGAGTATCAATAGCAGTCCAATTAGCAGCCGAGTACACAGTATCATCTACCGAAATACACAGTAAATTAGGGTTGCCAGTTGCATTAAAACCGCCCGAATAACCTGCAAAATTAGTGTTGTTTCCATTTCTTACATCTAAAGAAGTAAGATTATTATTCAAACAATATAACTTTGTTAAAGCAGTATTACTACTTACATCTAAAGAGCCCAAATTGTTATTTGAACAATCCAAATAGTTTAAAGCAGTATTGTTAGCCACATCTAATGTTGTAAATTGGTTATAACCACACGCTATTTGCACTAAAGCAGTATTATTACTTACATCTAGTGTTGTAATATTGTTAGAACCAATAATCAACACCTTTAAAGCAGTAAAATCTTCTATACCCGTTAAATCAACAATTGATAAATATTGTGGTCTAATTAATATTGTTGTCTTTATTCTGTAGGTATAAACACTATCATTCATACTACCATCTCCCATGTTATTAGTAGATGTCATTGAGACAACAGCAGGGTTACCGGATGTATATGGATGAGGTGAATGCGTTTCTAAATAATTCTCAAAATTATCATCTGGTACATATGTTTTTGAAAAATAGCAACTTCCATTATCAATTATTGCTGTGGCACTATAATTATCTGCTACAGGATCAGTACAACCAACATCAGTTGCACAATCATTTGAGAATTGTGTTTGTGCATCAATACTTCCCCAGTTAGCTGCCGACCATACTGCATCATCTACTGATATACATACTAAATTAGGATTATTATATGCGACAAAATAACTTATATTCGAATTATTCCCATTTCTCATATCTACATCAGTAAGTTGGTTATCCATAATTTTAAAATAACTTATATTAGGATTATTACTTATATCCAAACTACTAAGGTTATTATTTGAACAACTTATTAACGTTAAAGCAGTATTATTACTTACATCTAAAGAGTCAATATTATTATTAAAACAACTTAATGAAAGTAAAGCAGTATTATTACTTACATCTAAAGAGCCCAAATTGTTATTTGAACAATTCAATGAAGTTAAAGC
>CAYVKX010000154.1:0-2873 GCA_964452095.1 uncultured Weeksellaceae bacterium | reverse complement strand
GTATTCCTTCTCAGATAGGTAATGTTTTCAGACAGCATTGGAGTAGTGGTCATTGGTTGAGATTTGAACCGCCAAATACTATGCCTACTTTTAATATCAATACTTCATCTGGTGGCTCTCAGATTTATTCTCAGACTAGTTTAAATATTGCTGAATGGTATCACCTTGCTGCTATTTATGATGGTGGGACAATGAAAATTTATATAAATGGAGTTCTAGATGTTCAGGGTAGTCATACAGGAGTTTTAACTTCGTATAGTGGTGTTGGAGAACATCTTTATTTAGGTGCTGCAGATCCTTTCGGATTTAATGGAGGAACTGCAATGCTCGAATTTTTTGATGGGAGTATAGATAACACCAGTATTTGGTCAAAGGCTCTCACAGAACAAGAGATACAAGAATATATGTATTGTTAACCGTCAGGGAATGAACTAAATTTAGTAGCGTGCTATAATTTTGAAGAAGGAGCTCCAGGTATCGGTACAGGATTAATGACTTATGATCAAACAAGTAATGGATATGATGGTATTATACAGGGAGCTAATTATATAGGAAATGTTCCTGTACAATCTTGTGGTTTAACAAACGCTAATGGTTGTGATAGTACCGCAGTACTAAATTTAACAATTAATCAGCAAGACACTTCATATACAAGTATTACAGCCTGTGATAGTGTAGTTTGGAATGGAACTATTTATGATAGTAGTGGTACTTATTATTCAAATACTGCTTCAAACAATAATTACTCTATGAGTTTTGATGGTGATGATGTAGAAATTATGGGGTCTCCAAATTGGTATTCTGGAAGTCAATTTACATGGTCATTATGGGTAAAATTAAAGGATTTAAATTCAGACCAATTATTTATTAAAAATGGCACAGCTTATGGCGCATCTGGAAATGGAGCCTATTTAAACTATTTTGCACAGAGAGTAATGTTTACTTCACCTTTAAATGGAGGTGAAGGAGTTATGTCTCCATTAAATATTATTCCAATAAACATTTGGACTCATTTGACTGTTGTAGTTGACTTAATTCAAGGAACAGCTCTTTATGTCAATGGTCAAGATGTATCGTTAACAGCTTATAATGGTTCTTTGACAAGTATTTCAACACCTTCATCAAATATGTTTTTCGGTAAAGATATTTTACACAACATACAAAATCTTGACGGTGAAATTGATGATATTCAAATTTGGGACACAGCTCTTAGTCAAAGCGAAATACAACAATATATGAACTGTCCACCCACAGGAAATGAAGCAGGTTTAGTTGGTTATTGGAACTTTGAAGAGGGTAGTGGTAACACTGTTCTTGATCAAACTTCAAATGGAAATAATGGAACAATAAATGGAGCTACTTATGATACAAATGTACCTGCACAATCTTGTCAATTAACTAATAGTAATGGCTGTGACAGTACAGCAGTACTTAATTTAACCATTAACCATTCGGATACTTCCTACACTAATATTACAGCATGTGATAGTGTAGTTTGGAATGGAACAACCTATACTCAAAGCGGAACATATATCTCTAATTCATCTATATGTAATAATTATGCATTATGCTTTGATGGTATTAATGATTATTTAGAATTACAAAATTCTAATATTCAAAATATTAATTCATTGACAATTGAAACTCATTTTAATTTATCAGCATATCCTTCTTCTACAGGTCAAGAAGGAATGATATTATATGGTGAGAATCCAAATAATAATTCGCAACGTGAATGTGAGTTATATTTTAATAAGAATAATGGTAATTTAGAATTTACTATTGCAAATCAAGCTAGTTACGTTTCGTATAGTTATAGTAATTTTAACTTAGGTCAGTGGTATCTTTTAAAAGCAGAATTTTCTAATGGTTTATTGAAATTATATGTAGATAATATATTAGTAGCAACAGCCAGTACATCTATTTCTTCTTTACAAGGTTTTGACGATATAGTTTTAGGATCTCTATTGCAATACAATGAATATTTTAATGGATGTCTGGATGGATTAAATTTATCTGTAAATGGTAATTTGGTATTAAATTGGAATTTTGAAGAGGGTAGTGGTTCAATAGCTTACGACCAAACATCTAATGGAAATGATGGGACAATAAATGGAGCAACTTACGATAGTAATGTTCCATCTCAATCTTGTAGTTTAATCAATGCTAACGGTTGTGATAGTACAGCAATACTTAATTTAACGATTAATCAAGCAGATACTTCTTACACCAATATTACTGCATGTGATAGTTTAGTTTGGAATGGAACAACTTATACTCAAAGTGGGACTTATAATACAACTGTGGGGTCTAACAACAATTATTCTTTAAGTTTTGATGGAGTAGATGATTATATTATGATCTCTGATGATCCTTCTCTATCTATTTCAGGAGATATAACAATGAGTGCATGGGTATACACTAAAGGGTATAATGGAAGTGATAATTATCAAACAATATTAAATAAAAGGATTGCAGGACCGTATTGGGGATATAATATGAGTGTGAGTTATTATGGAGGAGTTAGTGAATATCAGAAATTATTATCTGGAAGAAGAAATCCTCCAAGCAATGCAGATTATAAATTCTCTAATTTGGATGTTTCAATTAATCAATGGGAATACTGGACTGTTACTATACAAAATGATACTTTGAGATTTTATAAGAATGGTATTTTTGATTCAGAGAAATATTTTTCTATTCCTTCTATAAATCAAGTATGTAATTTATTAATAGGAAGTATTGAACTTGGGGTTGGCAGTACAGAGTATTTTTATGGGGAATTAGATGATATACAGATATGGAATACCTCGCTTTCTCAACAAGAGATCCAACAATATATGTATTGTTCTCCTACAGGTTCTGAATCTGGC
>CAYVKX010000153.1:0-2904 GCA_964452095.1 uncultured Weeksellaceae bacterium | reverse complement strand
CTTCTCCTTTTGCCCATTTTTCTAAAATATCTTTTTCTCTAAAACCACAAACATGGTTTCCATTTTTTGCATCAATAAACAACGGGGTGCCACACTGAACATTATATTTTTCCTTGATGGTATTTGCTTTCTTCTGATCTTCTGCTTTCTGAACATCTAGAGTTGTAACTTTATACCCATCTTTGATCAACTCATCCACCACAGGATCCGCTCTTTTGCACCATCCACATTTTGGATTCATTATGTAATATAGTTCTTCTCTTTTTCCTCATTTTTTACACGCCATATATTTCTCCTTCATGGTTTATACAAAACAAATATTGGTTCGTATTTTAAATATTTTCCATTCACCCGACAGAAATTTTTACAATTAGGTTTTCCATCTTCACCCATTCTGTTCTGTCCCGGCATCCCTTCTAATGCCATCTTCATCTTGAACTTGTAAATCATACCCAACGATTTTAAAATGTCAATACTATCTTGTTCAATTGTTAGATAATTTCCACTCACCAACAAATTCGCTACATTCCACAATATATATCTATTCGGTTTAAGAAACTCCACACAATTTTCTAATGTTGGTCGGAGGAATCCGTCTCGCCATGATTCATACGTTGAACCATATTTCTTATATGACTGGTTCTCGTCCTCACTGTACGCCTCTCTGTTAAAGTACGGCGGGGAGGTAAATATGAGGTCCAATTTTCCTTTGTACTTCTGGAAGTCTGGGTGCTTCCCGATTTCTTCCGATCCTTCTTGGAATATTTCGTAAGTATTCGTTTCGGAAAAGAATGGATTTCCGCGATAAGTTTTGGTATTGTAAAAATCTGCGATAGAAGCATACTTGCTGTAATCCCCATCATTGAGAAAATTATCAGGATTAGGGTCAGTCCCCACATAGTGAATCCTACGATCATCCCGAACACCCATAGCGCCGAGTATTCTGCCACCCCAACCAGCAGACGGATCATAAATGTTGATACATTCTTGATCCTTGGCATCTTCGGTAAATTTCTCATAAAGATACTTCGCTGTCATTGGTGGGAAGTTTACTGCTGGTTGAATATACCCTATCCTGAACGATTTGAACCCAGCAGGAAAAACCTTTCTTCCCTTCTTATATATTCGGATAGCATACACCTTATCATCTGGCATATCGTCAATGTCAAATGTGGAGTGATGTCTATATGACATCTTATCTCTCCACTCTTCTACCTGTTCTCTGGTAAGTTGTAAAACATCATCTTGCTCAAGTTGGAAATATCCTGAGTTTGCTCCCTCACGGATCTTGATTTGTTCAAGAAGAAAATCCTTACCTGTAAATATCGTCGGGTTTGCAAAGAAGGCTTCCATCCATTCCACACCACTTCCAACGTCCACCACTGCATACTTCGTGGAATGTTTGATTGCCGAAAGCGCATGTGTATAGAAAGAATCACGGCGAAGATGACGCATTGCACCCTTCACTACCTGATCTAACCTATTGTCGTCTGCAACCAAATCATAGATGGAGTATCCGTTATCCTTCTCGGTGTAGTTGATCCGAGTCATAAACATATTGGAGAACCACTGATCCACTTCAACACCCATTCGTGACTTGTTGATGATCACATCGTCAGGAACATCCGACAACTCATCGCTATGAGTAAATTTATGAACAGGATACTCTGCGATCTTGTTGAAGGAATCAATGATGTCCTCTTCGTCTTTGCCAGTTCGTGGAGGACAACCATACTTATCCCACGACTCTTTGACAGTCTTTCTCATCTTGATCACCCACTCACGAAACTCGTCGGGTGTCATTTCAAGCAAGTCCTCAAAGTTGCAATTGATGTCCGAATCAATCACATAATCATTACGCTCATAGTATGGTTTGGTTTGTGTCATGGTTTCCATTCTAATACCAATCTTTACCCTCATATACCTCTAAAACATATGAAGGTATTTTGATCTTTGCATTTATATTCCTCTTAGATGCATCAAACCTAAGAGATTCATATTGCTCAAATGATTCTCCTGCGTGTTTGTTCAAATACAGATTCATCAGTTCTTCGTTGAATACAAAGTCTTCTTTTTTGTTGTCAATTTCATAAATGAAGGGGACACCCCTTTTTCTCCCTTTCATCGTTTCAAATATAAACGAATCCTGCATCAACGCCCATGAAAACTCATAAAATTCATTAGGTTCTGAGTTTTTATCTAAAAATTCTATCTCATCACGTTCGTCTCTTGCTCTGCCTTTTATATCCCTACTCAATTCTTTCTCAAAATCTTTCAAAAGAGTTTCCGTCGATTTGTTCAAATAAGAACTACTCATTCTTGCAGCACCGACAGTTGCAAACGAAAACGCAATGTTCTCTCTTGTTGTCCAACTCTCCATTTTATTGAAAGGTTTATATGAACCAGCAATTTCCACAACGTTACCGTTGGAGGGTTTCAACTTTCCTTTTCTTATGATTTTATCTGCCTCAGCAAAAGGAAGAAGAGCGCCTCTGTATAATTTCGTGGAACTGGGAATCAAATCGGCAGGATATGAAGAATTGTATTGGATAAGAAGTTTGAACAATTCTGGACTTTCTACTGTTCCGTTTTTTGTCCACCGTTCGAGTTGATCTGAAAAATACTCTTCCAAGGGTGTATCCGGTTCTTTTCCTTTTACACCACCAAAGAATACCTTTTGAAAATTCATTTCAAAGTCCTCTTTCGTTTTGATCTCTCGAATCAATTCTTGTGCTTTTGTTGTCGATATCTTCATTTAATTCTGCTAAAGGTTGTCGAAAGTTTTAGGAACTCTTCTGTTTCTCCCTCTTCTATAGAAAAATAATATAGGATATCATCAGACTCTACCATTATTAAAGATTAATAATTTAAACTTGCCATATAATGAAGTTCAACACAAGTTCT
>CAYVKX010000152.1:0-2916 GCA_964452095.1 uncultured Weeksellaceae bacterium | reverse complement strand
TTAACTTTATGAAGGTTGCGCCTGGTGGTCCTGATATTGGCTTCTCGGTGAATGCATCAACAGCCGTAAGCTTTAACAGCACAGCAGAGTCTGCTGTATGGGCGCATTCACAGCAAGCCGGAAACCCGATCAGCGCAACCATTCGGCTGAGTTCGGGTGACGTTCTGCGTGTCCATACTGACGGGAACATTGCTGACGGCAATAATCACATCCTCACTGTGTCAGCTCAAAGAGCGTCCGCATGATTGAAACGCAGCTAATGTCAGGTGTTGTCTCGAAGGCGGATTACCCGCCATTCGACGCACCTGCTGATGCGTGGACTCACGTAAATGATGTGCAGTTCAGAGAGGGTCCTGCCGAGCGTGTGAATGGCTGGGGCGGCTTCTTAGGGACTGCCAGCAATGATCCGTTGCACGTCCTCAATAGCTACTTTGACGATTCTAGTTACTGGCTCTATGGCACTGAACTGAATATTTACACTGTTAGTGATGACGGTACGCACTACGACATTACACCCACTTCAGCTCCATCTGAGAACAGCCCTAACGGCTGGACAAGCTGCGAGCTTAACGGGCTACCAGTGATGAACTTTCGTAAGGATGCGCCGGTATATTGGGCGCGTGACCCGCTGACAGCAGCCGCAGCCTTACCTGGTTGGCCCAGCGGTGATAGCTGCCAGGTCATGCGCAGCTTTAAGAATTATCTGATTGCACTGAATCTGAGTCGTGCTGGTGGTGAGTTCCCGAGCGTTATGGCTTGGAGTGATGCCGCAGACCCTGGGACAGTGCCTACAACGTGGACTGCAGCCGCTAGCAATGATGCGGGTGAGTTCAGCCTAGGCGGTACGTCTGAGGGGATTAGCGACGGTCTAGCACTGCGTGATCAGTTCGTGGTGTATAAGCCTCATGCGTCGTATTTGGTGAGCTATGTGGGCGGCACGCTTATATTTGGGCAGCGTGAGTTCAGTACGACTACTGGCGCACTAGCCGCTAACTGCGTTGCAGAGATTCGCAACAACCATGTATTTCTCGCTGATGGCGATGTGTGTATTACGGACGGTCAGAGCATCAAGTCACTGATTGATCGGCGGGCACGTCGTAAGCTCTTTAGCGAGCTAGACCAAATCAATTACCGCAATTCGTTCGTGTTCAATAATGAGCCTGAGTCCGAAGTGTGGATTTGCTATCCAGAGAACGGTCAGCAATACGCTACGCGGGCGCTGGTATGGCATCAAGACACCGATAAGCTGAGTTTCCGCGACTTGAGTATGGGCGGTCAGGGATTGCCTCACGCTGCGGTTGGTAACATTAGCGAAGCGTCCGTTGTTGATACATGGGCCAGTGCTACCTACACATGGGATTCAGCCAACGCTGAGCGGGCATGGAACGCCACGATCACCGACAGCGCGAATAATGGCATTGTAGGGATTGATTTAGATGAGCCGCAGTTAGCGCTGCTGGATGCTCAGAACGCGCCTGAAACGGGCAGTATTCGTCCTACGCTGCGCAAGGAATCAATCGACTTTGGCGAGAAGCAGACTGTAAAGCTGGTTAATGAGGTATGGCCTCGCATCACTGGCGAACCAGGGCAGATCATCAATATCCGCTTAGGCGCACAGATGCAGGCTGATGATGATATTACATGGTCGCCGTTTCAGCAGTATGTGCTAGGCACTGACGACAAGGTGAATTCATACGCTCGCGGTCGCTTTATCAGCGTAGAGCTGACTGCCACCGACGGTGATGTATGGCGCTGCACTGGATTGGGCCTAAACATTCAAGCGGCGGGTAAGTTCTGATGACTGATGCCGCGTATATTCCAAGTCCTGTACCGCAGACCGGCAACCCTTCGCTTGAGCGCTATGTGGAGCAGGAACTTGAAAAGATTAAGCAGGCCGTGGGCCTGTCTCAGGACTTCATTAAGGCTTATTCGCGTGACTACACGCCGGACAAGCCCCGTGATGGCCTTATATTTGTGGCGATAGATACCCATGACCCTGGGTTGGGTCAGGGCGTGTATTACTACCGTGATGGTAGTTATTACTTATTGAGTGAAACGGTGGTTCCCTAATGTTTAGTTTTGGTATTGGCGGCGGCAAGAGTAGCAGCGGCAGCAAGAGCTTTATAGACCAGAATCAGCAGCCCTATCTGGACTTTCTGCGCAATCGCGGGCAGGGGCTGGCTAGTTCGCAGATGAACCAGATATACCCCTTTGCACAACAGCAAGCGGGTATGTACGGGCAGCAGGGGCAGCAGTTCCTGAACACGCTGGCGAACAACCCTTACAATGAGACGCTGCAGGGACTTACTGACCCCAACAGTCCGGTAATGCAGGCCCAAAAGGACGCTCTAGCCGCTGATATTGGGAACTTTACCCGTGAACAGGTCCTGCCTGGGATTGGTCGTGAAGCTGTTGGAGTGGGTGCTTATGGCGGAACCCGTCAGGGTGTCGCTGAAGGTATGGCAGCACAAGGTGCTCAGAGATCGTATCAGCAGGGCGTGAGCAGCCTTTACAACCAAATCCCACAGACAGCCATTGCAGGCGCTGGAATCGCCTCACAGGGCGCAGGATTGGGCCTGAACGCACTACCGAGCATGTTTGATATGGCGATGGCTCCTTTCGCTTCAGCGTGGCAGCCGTTAATGGCTCAGAACAACCTTGTCGGAGCGCCTACGGTATTGGATAAATCTTGGGGCAGCAGCTGGAATGCTAATCTCCAACTTGGCGGAGGTGGCAGATAATGGCTAGACGAACTACGGCGCGACAACTGGCAGAACGCAACTTTGCCCAATCATCAGCAGCGACTGATGCAGCAGTGGCGAACCTTGGTGGCCTTCGGAATTATATGTTTGGGCCTAGCAGAAAGAACCTGCTTGCTGCAGATCGTGCTGCCCGTGATGAAGCGCAAGCCAATGA
>CAYVKX010000151.1:1999-2977 GCA_964452095.1 uncultured Weeksellaceae bacterium | reverse complement strand
GCTCGCGGCGACAGCAGCTAGCCCTGTTCCAACACCAAGTGTACTGGGACCGGCGGGCGCAGTTGTTAGGGACACTGCATCTGGTCCTCAACCGACCGGCGTGGATCCTATGACGGAAAACGATCCGTGGAAAGGAAGCAAACTTCCATCCATGCCTCCGTTACCTCCACAAGGGACTGGTTCACTATCAAGCTCGTGGAATGTTCCTCAAACACCAGTCAACCAGCAGTCATCAGGTGTGCCGTACCAGGTACAAGGCGCGCAGCATCAACCGATCACAACACCAGATATGATGATGCAACAGATGATGACGATGCAGCACCAATTGAACGCTATGATGGCAGGCCAATTTCAGCAAGCAACGCCTTGGGCATCGGCTAGTCCAGCAGCGACAAGTCAACCACTCCAACCGGTCATACCAGCAGTTGGAGTTCCCCCAAAGCAGTTAGAAAAGCTAATCGGGCCTGAGCCTTCAACGGTGCAGAACTGGCAATGGAACAAGTACACCGGCGGTGAACAAGGTGAAAAACTTCCAGTGCCGAAGTGGGACGGAAAGAATCCAGCCAAAACACTCAAACCATGGCTTCGAGATTTACGGATATGGAGGCATGAAACCTCTGTTCCGGTGCATAAACATGGATTGAAGCTATACTTGAGTTTCGAGCAGGGTTCATGGTTGAGATCATGTGCAGAAAGAGTGCCAGAAGACGTATTGTACACCGAGCATTCATGGAAAATGATACTAAATCAGATCCTCACAAGTCTCAAGCCCTATTTGGATGTCGAATTGGATGTGCTGATCGAGGAAACGATATTCTCTTTAGTTAAAGATCCTAAAGAATCAATGCAGAGCTTCGTTACTCGCAAAGCAACCAAGCGTCGTGACCTTTGTAGCGCATTGGGACAAGAGACTCTTCAGTGTGGCAAGTGTGGTGAGTCAACAACAAGGACTCGAGATGTGGCCGATGAGGTATGATC
>CAYVKX010000151.1:0-1989 GCA_964452095.1 uncultured Weeksellaceae bacterium | reverse complement strand
GCTTACTTGCTCCGCCGAAGTGCGAACCTCACTGAGGAACAACGTAAGCTTATCCATCAGTGGGATTCGGGAATCCTGAGTGGAGATCGATTAGTTGAACTCTTATTGAGGCTCGACAGGACAGATACCTTAGTGGCACAATCGATTGTAGCTCAAAAGGAACAAGCAAAGTCAATCTTCGTGACAGAGATCCAGCAGCAATCAGAAGTCCAAACAGCTAGTTCGTCGATCATGCCATCTTCGTTAAGCTCATTCTTGCAAGGAACCGAGCAGAATGATGAATACGATGACGAAGACTATATGAGTGATGAAGACGAGTTCGATCACTACTGCTTCGATGACGATGGATTGCCCTTGCAGGACGACAATGGCGAAGAGATGATTCCTTTTGACCCAGACAGGACCTATGAAGAGGATGAAGCTATTTTCTTGGTAGCATTTGCCGGCACGTACCGAGAAGTTCGAGGGAAGCTACAAGCAACTCGAGTCGGACGCGACCAGAAAGTGTTCTCAAAGAAAGATGCTAAAGGCAGCGGCAAAAACAAGTCCAAACGTGGAGCTACCAGGAAACCTTTTGTTCCAGGCCAAAAGCCAAATAACACCTACCCGAACAAGAATACCCTCTTCAAGGACAAGGCTGGTGGAAAGACCACTCGCGGGACATCATCTGAGATGATGAAGCGCGTAAAGTGTTACCGGTGTGGTAAGCTAGGGCACATGAGTAGGACGTGTAAGAGTAGTCTCCCAGACGGTAAAGGGTCAGCACCCCCGTCTAAGAACTTCTTCATGTTCCAGTCAAACTTATCGGCCCCATCTGATCTTGCGCCGGGTCCTCCCCAGAATCAGAACGATCACTCAGCCTCAACGGCATTGACTCTTGTGTCGAAAAAGTGTGACGCTGAGCAGTGCACAGAGCAATTCATGGTGGTTATAGCATTCCCAGTCATGTTTGCGGGATTAATGTGTTCACCTTGTCATGCTTTAGTAGATACAGGGGCCCAAGATGGTGTAGTAGGACTCTGGCACTGGCAGAGATGGACGATAGGATTGGCCCTGTGTCATAACCTCCAGCCAGTATTCATTCCAGTACCTGATAAGTGTGAAGCAGGTGGCATTGGTGGACAAGCCAAGATCTTAGCCATTTGTGACATGCCTACTGGTTTAGCTGGATTGAATGGATTGACTAGATGGGTAGTGTTAGCTGAAACACCAGACCAGAGAGTACCTCCCTTGATCCCCATTAAGCTTCTCAAGCAGTTAGATGCGATTCACGAATCAAAACATGGAAAGTTGTATTTGAGAGAAGCGAATTTGGTTGCCAAACTAGAATCGTTGGAACCTTCTGAGCATCAAACGACATCGTTGATGGGCTTCGCCGAATCAGGCTGGAGTCTACCACCGGAGTTGGATGCCACGTACAGAGGTTCTGATGGCATTAGCAAGTTTGAACTTGGATACTCTGACGAATCAGTCACTGATCCCAACCTGATGTCATCAAAATTGGTTGATCGTGTTGATGAATTCTTAGAACCCGAACAGTTGGATTGGCTTCGACAACCGATCGAGATCTATCGCACTTCTGACTTTCCTGTGCCGAACCAGGCAAAAGGAAGTACAGATCCCGTGCCTGACAAGGCAGGGACACTCCAGGAACCGCCAGGTCTGGAGCGAGTAGTCGAGGGTTCGCCGAACCAGGCAAACCGTCGGCGTAGATCCTCTCGTAGTCCGCCGAATCAGGCGAAACTGCGACAACTGTTCCCTGAATGGAATGGTGATAACAGGCTACCGGCCTACATGTCATCAGTTCCTGAACACATGAGTTCTCACGATCGAAACACGATTGTTCGATGGCCTCAGGATGAATGGAAAAAGGGACCAAATTCGTGGATCAGAATCCATAACAGGCCAAGGAAAGCCTTGTTTGTTCCCACTGGTACCATGAATGGACCAGATGTGAGTACTCTAGCTGGTACGCGTGTTACTAAGATG
>CAYVKX010000150.1:0-3064 GCA_964452095.1 uncultured Weeksellaceae bacterium | reverse complement strand
AGTAGTGATTTCTCTACATCTATCTGTTCTGAAATTGAAGCAAATTACCGCATCATCTTCTTGTATTTTTGCGACAGGATTTCCATTTTCATCCGTTTTTACAATGGGTTTTATAAACTCATCTGTTATTCCATTTTCGTAAGATTGCTCAATGCTTTCTGATAAATTTTGTGACTTTTCACCTTTACCATTTACCATTAAATCATAAGCCATTTTTATTCTCTCCCATCTTTTATCACGATCCATAGCATAATATCGACCGCAAACAGAAGCGATTTTTGCTCCAAATAAATTTTGTTCTAATTTTTGAATAAATCCTTTTCCACTTTTTGGGTCGCAATCTCTACCATCCGTAAAGGCATGAACAAATACATTTTCAATTCCTTGTTTTTGTGCCAATTCACACAATTTATACAAATGGTTTTGATGAGAATGAATTCCTCCATCCGATACCAAACCTATTAAATGAAGTGCTTTATTATTTTCTTTTGCATAAGCAAAGGAGGCTTTCAAATTTTCCATTTCAGCAATGGAGTTATCTTCACAAGCAATGTTGATTTTAGCTAAATCCTGATACACAATTCTGCCGGCACCAATGTTTAAATGCCCAACTTCCGAGTTCCCCATTTGTCCTTTAGGAAGCCCAACATACTCTCCAAAAGTTTTGAGTTCACAATTAGGATATGTATTGTAAAGCGAATCTACAAAAGGAGTGCTTGCATGATGTATGGCATCTGATTTGGTTTTATCACCATGCCCCCAACCATCTAAAATAATTAGTGCTGTTTTTTTTCCTTTCATGAGTGGCAAAGATATGCTTTAATGTAACAATTTGATAATTTGATAATGTGAAAATTATCCTCATTAAAGAATAGAAAAAAGAGATTATAATTTTATCCAGAAATACAAGAAACTTATATCACATGCATGAATGAAGCAACCATAATAGAGGAAATTGTTATTCCTGTGCTAATTGCTATTAAGGATTTTTGATAAGAAATACCAAAGATGAAAGCTGCAATTGTTCCAATATATGCACCAGTTACAGGTAAGGGAATCATTACAAAAACCATCAAACCCCAAACGCCATACTTTTTTATTGCATTTTCAGTTTTTCTTCTAGCTTTTTGAGATAAATAAATTGCACTCTTTTTATACGCTTTGTGTTTCCAAAGATGTTTGTTTGCTAATTCAATTGCTTTATAGAAAATAGGGAATACCAATAGATTTGCCGAGAGACCAATTAGCAAAGCCAAAAGAATAGGCAAGCCATTTAACTCACCATAAGGAATGCCAGCTCTTGCCTCTCCAAAAGGAGAAAAACTAATTAAAAAAGTGAAAATAATATCCCAGAACATTTTTGAAATTTAGGATGGCAAATGTAGTTTTTTGGTGTTAATTGGTGCAATTATAAAGTGATTTTATTCTTTCTATAATTTTAATGTCATATCTAACCTTGTATGAATTGTTGTTTAATCGGCAAAGCCAGATATCCACAAATTCCTTTATAAAGAATGTGGGAGATTTGGCTTTGCCGAACAAAAAGCGTTTCTCAATCGTGATACTCATTTCGAAATGACAATTTATTTGATTGCTTTGTGAAAACTATTCTTCATTGTAGTGTGGATTTCATTTTCTTTGCCCAATCTTTCAGGATGAAATTGAACAGCAATCATAAAAGGGTGATGACTTTTATCCATCACAACTGCTTCAGGAAGTCCATCAAAGGAACGAGCAATAACCCTTAAGTGATTGGGCATAATTTTTAACCCTTGATGGTGCCAAGAATTGACCATTATTGTATCTGTTTCTAAAGGAAAAATGAAAGAGCAGGTATCCACCAATACTATTTCATGATTTACCTCTCCATTATTCCTGTGGATTACTTCCGTTCCAATTTCTGTTGGGATATCGCCATATAAAGTTCCGCCACTGGCTACATTCATCATTTGCAATCCTCTACACACTCCAATTAATGGATAATTATGTTCCATTGCAAAGTCAAATAACTTTCGTTCCAATGTATCTCTTTGGTAATTTATGTCTCCACAAACTTTGATATTTGTAGTGTCATTATATTGTAGAGGATTGATGTCTTCTCCTCCTGTTAAAATGATTCCATCAGCTAGTTTTAAGATGGAATCCGTATTTTTTATGGTGTATGCATCCAATATAATGATGTGTTCTTTTTCAATCCATTTTACATAGTTTTCGGATGCTTTAGATAGAATAATTGTTTTAGTTTCTTGTTTTTGACAAGAGAAAAGAAATAGGATTGAGAAAAGAAAGATTAGGTTTTTCATTACCTACCAATCATCTTCATCTGATGATTGATTTTTCATATATTCAACTAAATCCTTTTCAAGGATTTTTAAGTTTTCATCTGCTTGGATTTTAATTTTCTTCCAATATTTTTTAAACATTCTCATTGTTCCACATTCTGGTTTGATATTTCTCATTGCGCCTCCTGAACCAACATTGTTGGTTGTCCCACTACCGTCATGATAAATATCTGTTATCACATATTTACATCTACCTTCTTTTGCCATCAAAGAAATAGTATAATGAAATGATCCTGCACTATACCCTAAACTTGAAACAGGGATTATTCCTTTACCAATAATTTTACCAACTTCTTTATCGTTCATTTGGATAACATCATTTGCAGAATTAAATGCTTTTGCAAACCACTCGTTCCCTTTAATGTAAATTTGGCTTGCCGTCATACCTTCTAATTGAAGCACTGCTTCATAAGAAACTTTTCCTGTTTTTTCATTAATTGGCAACTCTTGAGCTGAAGCGAATATTGAAAATAGAATACTAAATAATACAAATGTCTTTTTCATAATAGATATTTTTTGATTACAAATCTAAGATTTATTTTTAAACAACCTTGAAACTAATTTAAAAGGCAAAGCAATAATTTTAAATGGTAACATAAGTATAAAACCTGCACACCCTTCAATTGCCTTATTTTTTGCTCTTGTGTTTCTGTTTTTAGTTTTTTGAATTAGGTTCAAGATAACTTAAGAGGGTTATCTCTTATTAATTTTAAGGTGCTAAT
>CAYVKX010000149.1:542-3067 GCA_964452095.1 uncultured Weeksellaceae bacterium | reverse complement strand
TCAAGCAAAATTTCATTGGCACGTTGAAGACTTAGGTATGAGACATCAATATATTAAGGCAAGAACTCCTCAATTAAATGGGAAGGTAGAAAGGTCTCATTTAACAGATCAAAGAGAATTTTATCAGCTAATTTCGTATAAAGATGATGTAGATTTAGAAGCAAAATTGTGGCATTGGGAAAATTTTTATAACTTTGACCGACCGCATATGGCTTTTCAAGGTAAAACGCCTTATGAGGCACTAAAAGAATGCATGAAATGAACTACAAAAGTGTCCAGCTGGGTATGACGCACGACAATGAAAACAATAATGAAAAAAACAATGCTAACCGCATTAATGATTTTTGGAGCAAGCTCAATATTTGCACAATTCACAATGGATGGTGAGTTAAGACCAAGAACAGAAATGAGAACTGGAACTAAGGATGCACTATCTATTGCAGAAGATGAAAGTGTAATTAGTACAACTCAAAGAACTAGATTGAACATGAACTACAAAACTGATGCTAATATTATGAAAGTAAGCATGCAAGATGTAAGGACATGGGGAGCTGCAAGTACTCTTACTAGAGGAGCGGAAAATAGCTTTGATTTACATGAAGCATGGGCTGAAATAAATATCATGGATAATCTATATTTAAAAGGTGGACGACAAGAATTAGCTTATGATGACCATAGAATAATGGGAAATGTAGGCTGGGCACAACAAGCAAGAAGTCATGATTTAGGTTTAATAAAATATGATGGGAATTTCAATGTACACTTAGGTTTTGCATTTAACCAAAATAATACTGTTGTTGGGTCGTATGAAACTATGAACTATTTATGGTTACAAAAAGGTTTTGATAATTTCAAAGTATCTGCCCTAAGATTAAGAAAAGATGAACTTGTAACTTTAGGTGGTAGAGTTTCTGGTGAGGCAAATGGAATTAAAATTAATTTGAATTACTACAACCAAGAGAAAGATAATACTGAGCTAAGTGCATCTTTAATTGGTATTGATGGTGGGTATAAAATTTCTGATGCAATAAACTTGGGATTTGGATATGAAATTCAATCAGGTGGTGACACAGAAAACATGGCATTTTCACCAGTATTTGGCACAAATCATAAGTTTAACGGACACATGGATTATTTTTATGTAGGAAATCATGATGGATCAGTAGGACTTGATGACAAATACTTCTCATTTGGATATAAAATGAATAAAATGAAAATAAAAATGGCCTACCACATCTTTAATGCAGTTAGCGAAATGACAAATGAAAATGGACTTGTATTAGATAGTGACTTAGGAACTGAAATAGACTTTTCTGTAAGTTCCCCTTTTGCTGATGATGTAAGATTTAGTTTTGGTCATTCTATATATTCTGCAACCGAAAGTATGGCTTATTTAAAAGGTGGCGATATTGATGGAACTAATAAATGGACCTATCTTATGATCAGTATTAACCCTAAATTAATACAATAATTAAGGATATGATAATTATCATATAAGATAGATTAACTTTATTATATTTTCGTAAAAAATTATAACATGGAAAATACATTCGTTCTTATTTGTCAAATTTTAGTTTCTTCTATATTTATTCTTGCTGGAATATTTAAACTAATCAATAGTAAAAAAGATCTATCAAAAATTGTAAGTTGGTCTGAAGACTATAACAGGGCTACCCTCCTATTTATTGGCGCACTTGAATTAATTGGAGGATTAGGTGTTATACTACCTCTTATTTTTAACATTTACTTATGGTTAGTACCTATGGCATGTATGGGCTTAGCAATGGTCATGTCAGGTGCTATTGTGGCACATATAAGAAGAGAGGAATTTGGTTTTATCTTACTTAATTTATTTATTCTTTTTATGTCAGCTGGAGTTAGTTTCTATAGATTATTAGAACTGAACTTGGACTGGATTTATTAATTTTATATACATGACATATATCAGAAAACAGAATTACTCTTTGTAGTAATTTTGTAATATGATAAGTGTAGAACAAGCGAAAAGTACTATTTCCAACAGTTGTAAAGTTAAGCCCATTATCAAAGTGGATTTACTTTCAGCTGTTGGTTTTATTTTAGCAGAAAATATAATAGCAAAAATAAGCATCCCTGGTTTTGATAATTCTGCAATGGATGGATATGCTATTCAACATAATGACATTGAAACTGGAATAAGCGTATTTAATATTTTAGATGAGATAAAAGCTGGTGATAAACCTAAAATAAACTTATCAAGTGGAGAATGTATCCCTATCTATACTGGAGCTCCTGTTCCAAAAGGAGCTGACAGTATAATCATGGTGGAAAAAACTACTATTCAAAATGGAAAAATGTCAGTTCAAAAAGGGTATAAAAGCAACAAAGGAAAACACATTCGTATATTGGGGGAGCAAATACAAAAAGGAGAAATTGCAATTAAAAAAGGTGTAAAAATAACTCCTGCTATAGCTTCCTATTTATCTGCACTTGGTGAAGTAAATGTTCCAATTTTCTCTCAACCAAAAGTAAAGATTATAACTACA
>CAYVKX010000149.1:0-532 GCA_964452095.1 uncultured Weeksellaceae bacterium | reverse complement strand
AGAGTTCGGACAGATATATGGAAGTAACTCTACTGCAATTATAGCACTTCTAAAAGAGCAAAAAATCACTAATATTTCTGATGTAATTGCAAAAGATACAACAGCAGATTTGCTTAAAAAATTGAAAGATATAAACCTATATGACATTATAATTCTTACTGGTGGCATCTCAGTAGGGAAATATGATTTAGTAGCAGATTGTCTTTCGAATATTGGTGTTAAAAAAATGTTTCATAAAATTGCTCAAAAACCAGGAAAACCTCTCTTTTTTGGGAAAAAAGAAAATACTTTAATTTTTGCCTAACCTGGAAATCCTTCAGCAGTAATCACTTCCTATTATCAATATATATACCCCACAATTAAAAAGATGATGGGATTTGAAAATACTGAGTTAGAAAAAATAGAGTTCCCTTTATTACAAGATGTAACTACTAAAGAAAATAGATCAATCTTTTTGAAAGGAAAAAGTAATGGAAAAGGAGTAATTATATTATCAGGACAAGGGTCCCATATCTTAAGTTCATTTTCAGAA
>CAYVKX010000148.1:0-3093 GCA_964452095.1 uncultured Weeksellaceae bacterium | reverse complement strand
GCCACAGAAATACCTTTTTAGACTGGATTCTTTTTCCGTGTATCCGTCGTGTGCGAAAGCGGCCCGACATTCTCTCGGATCCAGCGTTGTTTGTTCGTACCAAACCGTCGTGCTGGATATCAAATCGTTGGGATCAAAGTGCAATCGGCGTTGTTCAGTCATAGCCCTAGGCTTCGTCGCCCCGAGCCCGCGGAGCATTTGCACACGTTCTGGAGTCACCCAGGTGTGCAGATTTGCCCTGACTGTGCACGTTGGAAGTTGGTGATCAATTAAGCCAAAGGCTTGCTTCAGCTGAGGGACACCCCCCGGTGGACCGTAATTGACGCACGGTTGGCCATCACGGTCATGGCGCCAGTCCGAATAGACCAGCACCGGATCCACGCCGAGTCCAGCATTGCTGCCAGCACTCGCGGACGCACCAGGGGCGGTGCTCTCCGCAATGATTGAGTCCAGGATTCGCCCAGGCCCACTTCCATCATTGCGAGTTGACTTCCATAGAGCGTTGTGTATGCTCTTCTCAATTTTGGGGCGCCTCTTGAGAGGTCGTTGCCCCCCGGAACTACGCTCGGTACCAGCGGTGGAAGCTGCGTCGGTCTCGGCCGGTACGGCTTCCTCGTTGATCGTAGGTCCCGGAGCGACGTCTGACGGCACAGACATCGGATTGCAGACATGTGCACCTTCAAGGTCAGCTGGGAACCTCTGGGGGTCCAGGTGAACCAATTTAAGGTATGGCTTGCTCACAATCTGCTGATAGCTTCTCCACTTCCAATCAATGAATCCCAAATTTGCATTTTTCTGCTCGGCGTCAGTTCCCTTGAAACTGTCCCTGATGTTACCGTTAAGCTTAGAGCCTTGGTATCCCGAGATGTCGAGGGCCTCAATTTCCCGGGCCCGTCGATCGACAGTGGCCCACGGTTGCATCATGTGATTCCTTTTTATGAGGTTAACGTTGAAATCACATCGGAAATGGTTCGGGTGATCGGGCACGTGCACCTCGACCTTTCGGGGAGTCCAATTTCCAGGGATATCGTCGACCCTACCAAGATTCAAACAATTTCCAGTCCTGACAGCGGCGAAATCACGCGCTTTCCGATTCAGCTTATCCATCGATTTGCGGACGAGTCCGAGGTCACGACTGCCTTTAGCTGCACGTTTATGGACTTTGCGTTCTTCTTTTTGCATTTCGTTGGCAGTGTTTTCATGTAATTCAATTTCAGCGGCCCCTCTCTGTCGCAGTGGGGCCGACGGGTTCTCTGAGCTTTGTTTTGCGTCCGCAGGTTTGTGCATGACAACAGCAGCAGCGGCAGGCATCATGAGCGTTTGTTCCACATGCTCATGAATTGGAACCCTGCGATTCCAGTTCATTACAGTCAGGTTACTGGAAGAGCTCGCACCCCCCGTGCTCCGCACAGGACTGCGTGATCTCTTGATCCTCCCACGCGGGTAAGACCCAGTTTCCTGCTTAATGAACTCTGCCCCACCAACCGGAGATGGCGGTGGGCTGCGTGACCGTGCACGACGGGTAGGATAACTACCCGTCTGTTGTCTGATGAACTCAGCTCCCGCTGCGGCGGAGTCCGATCGTTCCCAAGGTTGAGAAGTCCATGGGCCTGAAGGTGATGACCAGGCGTCGAGCCACCAGTCATCATGCTGCTTCTCCCATGCGATTTGTTCCTCTTCCTTGGCCTTGATCTCCTCTTCCTCCTCACGCTTCATGGAAGCGTAGGCATGCTCAGCGAAGCTACACTCAAGTTTGACGGTCGACTTACTTTTGGGCATGTCCGGATGAGCGAGCCCATAGTAGACAGCCTCCATCATAGTTGAGTCTCTGGCCTGACCTTGAACCGCATCTTCCTCGATGACAGTAGGAAGGGGTTCTTTGGGTTTGAGTCCAGCTGCGACCCTGCGGGCCTCGAACCTTTGTCGAGCTTGTTGTAATGGCGTAAGCTTCGGAGGTGGAGGCGATTCCTGATCAAGCTGCCGGCAGCTGCCTGGATCTCCTTCACCAGACGCTCCAGTGGCGGTGCTCTCTGGCAAAGGAACCCCTATACCAGACGCACCAGTGGCGGTGCTCTCTGATACAGGGAGCTCCGTGGTCTCGTCCACTGCTTGTTCAGGCGTGTCCTCCATCTCCAGAACACTCACGGTCCCCTGATCCATCCAGCGAGATGAAGCAGGGGTCGATCGAGGCCTCCTGTTTTGGAGGTCTTTCCATACGGCCTCACGGGCCAGGTCGATCTGCTCACGCCAGAGTGGGTACATGTCAACACGCTTGTACCACTCATGTTTTGGGCTGCAGATGGCTGAACGCAGCTTATTATAGCATGCGTCCCTCCATTGCACCCAATAAGTCTGAAAGTTTGGGTCATGGCCCTTCTGGAGGTCCATGGCTCGAGAACTGACTTCAACAATCATGTTGTCCACATACGGAAAGGATATGTGGAGATTCGGGTGAATCTTGCAGTCCTCAGCAAATGAAAGTTTTTCCTGAATAGCTTTGTTCCTGGCTTTGTTGAATATTCCTGAATAAAACTGAACGAAATCTCCAACATGCGCGTCCTCCAGGCCGAGATCGAGTCCTCCGAACTCCTTATAGATGGATCTAATGGCGGCGCGTTCAAGCTCTGGTGCCGGAAGTATGTTGATTACAAGCGTGCTTGAGCGCCCCCTGACATTAGGCACAGGGAGCACATTTTGGTTAACATTAAGCAACGCAGCGAGAAATGTGGGTTTGTTTTTGTTGGCGAGCCTGATTTCTTGTAAAAAGAAAGGAACAAGTGTTTTACTCAAAGTGCACAGTGTGATGTGAGTACCCCTGGGAAGGGGATGAAGACGGGCCGGGCGGCCCTTCCTCGCCTGTCCAAAATGCCCATAAGGACTGGCCCCGGCACCGGGCCTGGGCAGGACACAAAACTTCCCAGGAATGATCATATCAACCTCATGCACTCGGAGTTGAAAATATTGCTGCGCACCGCTGTCGGACGAAGCCAGCTCCAGCGAGCTGGACATGAACACTACAAGTTCTTGGTGCATGCATTCGACGATTTCGACCAACTCCGCCTCCCGCCGCTGTGGGACGAGGGCGTAAGTTGC
>CAYVKX010000147.1:0-3093 GCA_964452095.1 uncultured Weeksellaceae bacterium | reverse complement strand
CTTGGAACGATAAGGAAGGGAAAATGAGTTTTTGGCATTCTTCTGCACACATTATGGCAGAAGCTTTAGAGACTCTTTATCCTGGGGTTAAATTGGGTATTGGTCCTGCTGTAGAAAATGGTTTTTATTATGATGTAGATTTAGGAGATAGGGTTTTATCTTCTGATGAGTTGCCAAAAATTGAGAAGAAAATGAAGGAATTGGCTTCTCAAAAAATGTCATTCGAGCGTAAAGATATTTCAAAAGAAGAAGCTATTGCTTACTTTACAGATAAAGGAGATGAGTACAAACTAGAACTTATTGACGGGTTAGAAGATGGAAATATCACTTTCTATACGCAAGGTAATTTCACCGATTTATGTAAAGGACCACATATTCCTTCTTCCGGTAAAATTAAAGCAATTAAGTTATTGTCTATTGCAGGTGCTTACTGGAGAGGTGATGAAAACCGTAAACAGCTAACTCGTATTTATGGGGTTTCTTTTCCTAAACAAAAAGAATTGACTGCACACCTTGAGATGTTGGAGGAAGCAAAAAAACGCGACCACAGAAAACTAGGTAAAGAGATGGAGTTATTTACCTTCTCACAAAAGGTAGGTCAAGGTTTACCATTATGGTTACCTAAAGGAGCTCAACTCCGTGAAAAACTAGAAAACTTCCTTAAAAAAGCACAAACACAAGCAGGTTACTTGCCTGTTATCACACCACATATTGCTAATAAAGATTTATATGTTTGTTCAGGACATTACGAAAAATATGGGGAGGATTCTTTCCAACCAATAAAAACTCCTAATGAAGGAGAAGAATTTTACTTAAAACCTATGAACTGCCCTCACCATTGTGAGATTTACAAATCAAAACAATATTCATACCGTGATTTACCGGTTCGTTTTGCAGAGTTTGGTACCGTTTATCGTTACGAACAATCTGGGGAATTACATGGTTTAACTCGTGTTAGAGGATTTACTCAAGATGACGCCCATTTATTTGTTCGTCCTGATCAAGTAAAACAAGAATTTATTAATGTAATCGACTTAGTACTTTATGTATTTAAAGCCTTAGGGTTTGAAGATTATAAAGCACAAGTTTCATTAAGAGATCCTGAAAACAAAGCGAAATATATTGGTTCTGATGAAAATTGGGAAAAGGCAGAATCAGCAATTATTGAGGCTGCAGCAGAAAAAGGATTAAATACAGTAGTAGAATATGGAGAAGCAGCATTTTATGGCCCAAAACTAGACTTTATGGTAAAAGATGCATTGGGTAGAGAATGGCAATTAGGTACTATTCAGGTAGATTACAATCTTCCTGAGCGATTTGAACTAGAGTACACTGGGGCAGATAACCAAAAGCACAGACCAGTAATGATTCACAGAGCACCATTCGGTTCTATGGAACGATTTGTTGCTGTTTTAATCGAGCATTGTGGAGGTAATTTCCCTCTTTGGCTAGCCCCTGATCAGTTTATCATATTGCCTATCAGTGAGAAATATCATGATTATGCAGAAAAAGTATCTCAATTATTAAAAAATTACGATATTTGCGGCCCAATTGACCATAGGGCTGAAACTACCGGGAGAAAGATTAGAGATGCAGAAGTTTCAAAAGTTCCTTACATCATTATTGTTGGTGAAAGAGAGGAAAATGATGAAACTATCTCTATTCGTAAGCATGGAGGTGAGGATTTAGGAAGCATTAAGGTTGATGGATTGATAAAAATAATAACAGAAGAAATAGATAATTTAACAGCTTTTAATAACTAAAACAGATTAACAATTAAGAAAAGAAATTTTAGAAGAAGAGGACCGGCAAAAAAACTGCATAAAACTGGAAGAGAAATAACAGCTGCATTCGTAAGAATGGTTGGAGATGGAGTTGAAGCAAAAATAGTTCCTTTGGAAGAAGCACTTAAAATGGCTAATCGCTTAGGATTAGATTTGGTAGAAATTTCGCCAAAAGCTGAGCCGCCAGTTTGTAAAGTTATTGATTATAAAAAGTTTATTTACGATCAGAAGAAAAGACAAAAAGCAATAAAAAATAAAGCAGTAAAGGTTGTAATAAAAGAGTTAAGATTTGGACCAAATACAGGAGAGCATGATTTTAATTTTAAGTTAAAGCATGCCGAAAAGTTTTTACAAGATGGAGCAAAAGTAAAAGCATTTGTATTTTTTAGAGGAAGAACAATTATTTTTAAGGAACAAGGAGAAATCTTATTATTGAAATTGGCACAAGCATTAGAAGAATATGGAGTAGTAGAGAGTATGCCAAAATTAGAAGGAAAAAGAATGATAATGTTAATAGCACCAAAAAAGAAAAAATAAAAAAAGAATTATGCCAAAAATGAAAACAAAAGCTGGAGCAAAAAAGCGGTTCAAAGTAACTGGCTCTGGAAAACTTAAAAGAAAACATGCTTTTAAATCTCACATCTTAACCAAGAAAGAGACAAAGCAAAAAAGAAACCTTACAAAGCCGGGCTTAGTGCACAAATCGGATGAGAAGAGTGTGAAGCAACAACTTTGTATGTAATTAGAAATTTAGGTTATTAACCAGGTATTTAGCCAAAAAAGAGCTTTAAGAATTAAAGCCGCTAACTATCAAAAAACAAAAACAAAATGCCAAGATCAGTAAATTCAGTAGCTGCAAAAGCTAGAAGAAAAAAGGTGCTAAAAGCCGCCAAAGGATACTTTGGAAGAAGAAAAAATGTTCATACTGTTGCAAAAAATGCAGTTGAAAAAGCATTACAATATGCATACAGAGATAGAAAAAATAAAAAGAGAACTTTTCGTGCATTATGGATTCAAAGAATTAATGCAGGAACAAGACAATACGGAATGTCTTATTCAGTATTTATGGGTAAAATTCATGCAAATAATATTGAGCTAAACAGAAAAGTATTAGCCGATTTAGCAATGAATAATCCACAAGCTTTTAAAGCAATTGTAGATAAAGTAAAATAAATTTTTTAGTTGGTGCTAAAAAAGAAAAGGCGAACATTTGTTCGCCTTTTTTATTGTCATGATTTTTTATCAAAGATCTAGTATCTCAATACTAATATCTATTTCCTATTTAAAAGCGTTTTCACCCGTAATATCC
>CAYVKX010000146.1:0-3102 GCA_964452095.1 uncultured Weeksellaceae bacterium | reverse complement strand
TTTAAAGAAGAAATTGCAAAACATACTTTGGTACATGAAGATGTCAGGTCAATTTTAGATGGTTTTCCATCAAAGTCGCATCCAATGGGAGTGTTATCTTCTTTGGTTTCTTCACTTACTGCTTTCTATCCAAAATCCTTAGATCCTAATCGTTCTGCTGAAGAGGTGAATGGTACTATTATTCGTTCCATTGCAAAATTGCCTACTCTTGCTGCTTGGAGTTTCAAAAATAGAATGCGTCAGCCCGTAATTTATCCAGATAATTCTCTTGGCTATTGCGAAAATTTTATAAGAATGATGTTCTCTTTGCCTACTGTAAATTATGATGTGAATCCTGTGGTGGCAAAAGCTTTGAATAAATTATTGATTCTGCATGCCGACCATGAGCAGAATTGTTCTGCTGCAACTGTTCGAATTGTTGGCTCATCTCATGCTAGTTTGTATGCTTCTATTTCTGCAGGAATTGCTGCACTTTGGGGACCATTGCATGGTGGTGCTAATCAGGCGGTAATTGAAATGTTGGAAGCAATAAAAGAGGATGAAGGGGATGTAGATAAATATGTTGCAAAGGCAAAAGATAAAGAAGATTCTTTCCGTTTGATGGGATTCGGACATAGAGTTTACAAAAACTTTGATCCAAGAGCTACAATTATTAAAAAGGCGGCTGATGAAGTTTTAGCTGAACTTGGTGTTGAAGATCCGGTATTAGAGATTGCTAAAAAATTAGAAAAAGTAGCTTTGGAAGATGAGTATTTCAAAGCAAGAGGATTGTACCCTAATGTTGATTTCTATTCTGGAATTATTTACAGAGCACTTGGGATTCCTACTGATATGTTTACCGTTATGTTTGCACTTGGAAGATTGCCAGGTTGGATTGCGCAATGGAAAGAAATGAGAGAAAATCATGAGCCAATAGGAAGACCAAGACAAGTTTATACTGGTAAGAATGAAAGAAAATATGTGCCGGTTGAAAATAGATGATTTGTAAAAAGTAACTAGTTTTTTAGTAAAAAGTGACTAGTTATAAAAATCAAAACATATATTTGACATAAATTAAAACTATTCACTAGTGGCTCATAACTTATTTATGGCTTACAAATCGCTACAACAATGCATTTCTGATTTAGACAAGAAGGGAGAATTAAGAAAGATATCAGAAGAGGTAAATCCTGATTTAGATATGGCCTCTATACATTTAGATGAATTTGCAAAGGGAGGAAAAGCTATTCTGTTTGAAAATGTAAAAGGAAGTAAATTTGCTGCAGTTTCTAATTTATTTGGAACTATTGAAAGAAGCAAATATATGTTCAGAGATAGTTTGCAAACGGTTAAAGATTTAATTGAAATAAAAACTAATCCAATTACCGCTTTTAAGAATCCTGTTAAGACAATTTTTACTGCATTAGATGGTATATATGCGCTTCCTAAAAAAGTAAGGTTTAAAGGATTTAATGAAATACAAATTGAAGATATTCCACAAATAAAATGTTGGGAAAAAGATGGTGGAGCATTTATTACTTTGCCTCAAGTCTATTCAGAAGATGTAGAAAATCCAGGAATTATGAATTCTAATTTGGGAATGTATCGCATTCAACTTTCTGGTAATGATTATGTGCCCAATAAAGAAGTGGGAATGCATTATCAAATTCATAGAGGTATTGGGGTGCATCAGAAAAAGGCAAATACAAAAGGAGAACCTTTAAAAGTTTCAATTTTTGTAGGAGGACCTCCATCTCATACTTTTGCAGCAGTAATGCCATTGCCAGAAGGAATGAGTGAACTTTCATTTGCTGGAGTTTTGGGTAAAAGAAGATTTAGATATGCAAAGAAGGATGGCTACACTATATCTGCAGATTCAGACTTTGTTATTTGTGGAGAATTGCACCCAAATGATGTAAAACCAGAAGGCCCTTTTGGTGACCATTTGGGGTATTATAGTTTGAAACATGATTTTCCAGTTTTAAAAGTTCATAAGGTTTATGCTAAAGAAAAAGCAATTTTTCCATTTACAGTGGTTGGTCGCCCTCCTCAAGAGGATTCTCAATTTGGTGCTCTGATACATGAGATAAGTGGCAAAGCAATAGAACAAGAAATTCCAGGATTGAAAGCTGTTAATGCAGTGGATGAAGCGGGTGTTCACCCTTTGTTGTTAGCTGTGGGAAGTGAAAGATATACTCCTTATGACCTAACTAAACAACCCAAAGAATTATTGACTATTGCCAATCATATATTGGGTACAGGACAGATGAGTTTGGCAAAGTATGTTTTTATATGTGATGAAGAAAATGCACCAAATGTAAATGATGAGAAGGAATATTTTACTCATTTCTTGGAAAGAGTAGATTGGAAAAGAGACTTACATTTCCAGACCAAAACTACAATTGATACTTTGGATTATAGTGGAGAAGGACTGAATGAAGGTTCGAAAGTAGTAATAGCTGCTGCAGGAAAAGTAAAAAGAAAACTAGCTGAAAGTTTGGGAAATATTGAATTGCCAAATGGATTTTCTAATCCTAAATTAGTAAGTAATGGAAACTTAGTTGTAGAAGGAAAAGGAGAAATTAATAATTTAATAGATTCTTTAGAAAAACAAGATTTGGAAGGAATAGCACTTATTACTTTAGTTGATGATGCCACTTTTACAGCTGAGAATTTTGCTAATTGGTTGTGGGTTACTTTTACGCGCTCCAATCCTGCATCAGATATTTATGGTTTAAATGCAGAAACTAAAAACAAACATTTTTCTTATTCTGTTCCTATTATTGATGCTAGAATAAAACCTCATCATGCTCCTGTTTTGGAGAGATAATTATTTAATCACGCCAAATTTTGCTTTTATCAAGAATTTGAAGCAAGTATAATCCGTTTTGCATATTTTCTGTATTAAAGGTAAATGTTGGTGGGTGAACATGATTATATTCTTTAATTATTTTTCCTTCAAAATTAATAATGCGAATAGAAAGGTAATCATTTTTAGAATAAGGAATGTTAACTATTGCTGAATTAGAAACAGGATTTGGAAAAAGTTTTAAATTGAGTAATTTATTTTCCTGGATAGTATTAGTACTATTAGGAACATAGTAACTGCAAGAATCTGCTGCA
>CAYVKX010000145.1:0-3129 GCA_964452095.1 uncultured Weeksellaceae bacterium | reverse complement strand
TTTCTGCACTCCTTTTTTACCAACACTCATTGGTAAAACACAATGATTTAAGCAAAATCAATTTAGCATTTTTTACAACTAACGGCATAGCATCCGTCATTTTTGGTGTTTTAGTTATTGCTGATATCCTGTTAAAATAGCAGTTTCCTACTCTATCTTCACAAACCTCTTATCTAGCAATTAATATTTATAGTACTTTGTTTTGCATAGTACTATATTATACTCTATGTTTGCAGCATGAAAATTGAGAATACTAAATCGCAAATGCGAAAAGGAATACTGGAATATTGTATTCTTTCCATTTTAAAAAATGAGGAAGCCTACCCTTCTGATATTATTGAAAAGCTCAAAAAAGCAAAAATGATAGTAGTAGAAGGAACACTTTACCCTCTACTCACTCGCTTAAAAAATGCAGATATACTCACTTATAGGTGGGAAGAATCATCAGCAGGACCTCCAAGAAAGTACTATTCCTTAACTGAAAAAGGAACAGATTTTTTAACTGAATTGGATAGCACTTGGAAAGATTTAGCAAAAGCAGTTCGCCTAACTACTAAAACAAAAAAAGATGAATAAAACAGTAAATATTAACCTAGCAGGAATAGTTTTTCATATTGATGAAGATGCTTTTGAAATATTAAACAATTACCTCAGCTCCTTAAAAAATCACTTTAATAAAGAAGAAGGTGGTGATGAAATTTTTAAAGATATAGAAGGAAGAATTGCAGAACTTTTTACTGAAAAACTAGATAAAAAGGAAGCTGTATCTCTAACAGATGTGAATGAAGTTATCACAACAATGGGAAATCCATCAGATTATGATGAAGATTTTGTAGAAGATGAAAAAGAAAATACAGAAGACATTCTTGCAACTAAAAGAAAAAGAATTTTTAGAGATGAAGAGGAACGAATGATTGGTGGAGTTTGTAGCGGATTAGCTCATTATTTTGACATTAATGTGTTTTGGTTCAGAATTATTTTCCTTGTACTTTTATTTACGGTTGGTGGCGGACTTTTAATGTACATTATTCTTTGGATTGCTATTCCTTCAGCAAAAACTACTGCCGAAAAATTAGAAATGAAAGGGGAAAAAGTAAACATTAGTAATATTGAAAAAAATATTAAAGACGAATTAGATAACTTAGAAGAAAAAGTTAGGGATTTTGACAAAAAAGTTACTGCTGAATATGGAGGGAAAGCAATAAGTTTCCTTCAAAAAATTACAGATTTATTTATTAGTTTGATTAAAGGAATATTTCAATTTATTGGGAGTTGTTTCGGGATTTTTGCAGTTATAATTGGAGGATTTCTATTGTTTGTAATATCCTCAGCAGTTCTGTCAAATGGAGTTATTTTCTTAGAAATAAACCAGCTATTGAGTTATATTTTTGAAGCAGGAACAATTCCTGGAAACTTAAAAGTAGGACTTGTATTATTCATTGGAATTCCAATTGTTGCTGTGATTTTATTTGGATTAAAACTCATAAATAACACTACAATTCATTCAAATAACAGAATTGCATTGCTCTTCCTTTGGTTAGCATCATGGGTGATTTTAGGAAGTTCAGGAACAAATATTGCTGCAGAGTTTCAAAAAAGTGCAAAACACTCAACAACTGAAATAATTAATTTCCAAAATGACACACTTTATTTGAGCATGAATGATGTTGAAAGAGAATTTGACAATGTATTTGATGCAAAAGGATTTAAAGTCAGTCCGTTTGAGGATGAGTTAATTGGAATTGGAATGCGATTGGATATCAAACAAAGCCAAGATTCTACTTTAAATCTAAAGAAAGAAGTAACAGCTTTTGGGAGCGACAAACAAAAAGCAAAAACAAGTGCTGAAGGAGTAGGATTTAACTTTACACTTGAAGATAAAGATTTAATTTTTGATGATTTCTTTTCCATAGAGGAACAAAAATGGCGATTACAAGAATTAGATTTAACACTAGAAATTCCTGAAGGAAAAGTAATTTACTTAGACCATAGCATGGAAGATTTAATTTATGACATCAAAAATACCACTGATACTTGGGATTATGATATGCTAGGGCATTATTGGGAAATGGAAAAAGAGGGGCTTAGCTGTATCAGCTGTCAGGAAAAATAAAATACTTTTACAAAATCAAAAAACAATAAAATGAAAAATATATTTTTAGCACTACTAACACTATTAAGCATCAACCTTTCAGCACAAGAATACTTTCAGCAAGAAGTAAATTACATTATAGATGTTGAGCTTGATGATGAAAATCATACAATAAATGGAACAGAACATATTGATTACACCAATAACTCCCCTGATGATTTGGAATTCTTATGGTTTCATATATGGCCAAATGCTTATAGCTCTGTAGAAAGTGCACTCTCAAAACAAGCTATTGAGGGTGGATCAACTACTCCATATTATGTAACTGAAGAAGAAAAAGGAAATATTAGTGGTTTAGACTTTAAAGTAAATGGAGAAAGAGTAAAATGGGGTTATCACCCTGAACATATTGATATTTGTAAATTACTATTGAACAAACCTTTAAAAGCTGGACAAACAATAAGGATATCAACAAAATTCTTTGTAAAAATTCCTGATGCTAAATTTTCTCGTTTAGGACATGTTGATCAATCCTACATGATAACACAATGGTACCCAAAGCCAGCAGTATATGATGTTGATGGTTGGCATGAAATGCCTTACTTAAGTCAAGGTGAGTTTTACTCAGAGTTTGGAAGTTTTGATGTGAGCATTACTTTGCCAAGCAACTATACTGTTGGGGCTACTGGTGATTTACAGAACAAAGGAGAAATTGCTAGATTAAATGAATTAGCAAAAGTAACTGATACTATCACACAATTTTCTGATGACATGAGTATTCCTTTATCAGATTTAAGCACAAAAACTTTACGCTACATTCAGCATAATGTTCATGATTTTGGTTGGTTTGCTGATAAGCGATTTCATGTTTTAAAAGGAGAAGTTGAAGTTCCGCATTCTAAAGAAAAAGTAACGCTATGGACAATGTTTACCAATAATGAAGCTGACCTTTGGAAAAACTCCATTGAATACATGCATGATGCCGTATATTACTACTCGCTTTGGAATGGTGATTATCCTTACAAACATTGCACTGC
>CAYVKX010000144.1:1193-3146 GCA_964452095.1 uncultured Weeksellaceae bacterium | reverse complement strand
AGTTTCCTAATGATTTCCCCATCTTTTTTCCATCTACTGTAATCATGTTATTGTGCATCCAATAATTTACAGGATTGCAATTATTACAAGCGTTAGATTGTGCAATTTCTGCTTCATGATGAGGGAAAACCAAGTCCATTCCACCTCCATGAATATCAAATGTTTTACCTAAATATTTTTCACTCATTGCAGAGCACTCCATGTGCCAGCCAGGGAAACCTTCTCCCCAAGGAGAATTCCATCTCATTATATGCTCAGGATTTGCTTTCTTCCAAATTGCAAAATCAACTGAACTTTTCTTTTCTGATTGACCATCCAAAGTACGAGTTCCTTCTAAAGTATCTTCTAAATTTCTCCCTGATAATGTTCCGTAAGGATATTTTTCATTGTATTTGTTTACATCCAAATAAACAGATCCATTTACTTCATAAGCAAATCCATTTTTTAGGATTTGTTGCACCATTTCAATCTGCTCAATAATATGCCCAGTTGCTCTTGGTTCAATTGAGGGTGGTAAACAGTTTAAAGCATCCATTGCTTTATGATAACTAATAGTATAAAACTGAACAATTTCCATAGGTTCTAATTGTTCTAATCTTGCTTTTTTAGCAATTTTATCTTCCCCTTCATCTGCATCATTTTCAAGGTGTCCCGCATCCGTAATATTTCTTACATATCTTACTTTGTAATCAGAGTGTTTTAGGTATCTAAAAACTACATCAAAAGTAATTGCAGGGCGAGCATGTCCTAAATGAGGATCTCCATAAACGGTAGGTCCACAAACATACATTCCAACATGATTTTCTACAATAGGATTAAAAATTTCTTTCTTTCTTGTTAGGGTATTGTATATCTGTATTTTTCTACTCATTATGCAATGGTTTTATATTTCTCTTTCAGATTTTTCATCATATCTGAAGTCATTTTTTCTAGGTTATATTCCAGTTTCCAACCCCAATCATTTTGTGCATGTGTATCATCAATTGATGATGGCCAAGAATCAGCAATTTCTTGTCTGAAATCTGGTTTGTAACTCATTTTAAAATCAGGTATGTGTTTTGTAACTTCCTCTGATAATGTTTTTGGAGTAAAACTAACACCTGCTAAATTATAAGAAGAACGGATTTTTACTTGTTCTGCAGGAGCTTCCATTAGCTCGATAGTTGCACGGATTGCATCTGGCATGTACATCATTGGTAATCCTGTGTTTTCTGATAAGAAACTTTCGTATTCACCATTATTTATTGCTTTATGAAAAATATCTACTGCATAATCAGTTGTTCCACCTCCTGGTGCTGCTTTCCAGCCAATCAACCCAGGATAGCGGATACTTCTTACATCAACTCCAAATTTATTAAAGTAATATTCGCACCATCTTTCCCCTGCTTGTTTGGTAATTCCGTAAACTGTATTTGCCTCCATTATGGTGTATTGAGGAGTGTTTTCTTTTGGGGTAGTCGGACCAAATACCGCAATAGAGGAAGGCCAAAAAATCTTTTTTATTAGCTTATCTTTTGCTAAATCTAGCACATGCGAAAGCGATTGCATATTCAAATTCCAACCCAATTCAATATTTTTTTCTGCTGTTGCTGAAAGAAGTGCAGCCAATAAATAAACTTGCGTAACTTGATACTTTTTAACTATATCACGGAGGAGATTTTCATCCATAATATCCAGAGTTTCAAAAGGACCAGAATTCATTACCTCATCAGAAGAAGGGCGGATATCTGATGCAATAACATTCTTATTTCCGTACATTTTTCTGAGCTCCATTACAAGTTCAGTCCCTATTTGCCCTGACGATCCAATTATTAAAATTCTTTCCATTATTTATTTAAAACTTTCACTTGAATGATTTTTACAGGACATACTTTTGCAGCCATTAAATTCTCTTCCAATTCTGAATTATGCACTTCCACCACAAAGAATCCTTTTTTACTTTCAGATTCCAAA
>CAYVKX010000144.1:0-1183 GCA_964452095.1 uncultured Weeksellaceae bacterium | reverse complement strand
CACTTTTTCCATCTTTCTTGTTCATTTTCCATCTGTTTGCTGCTAATTCCACACAATAATTACAGCCAATACACTTCTCTCTCTGATGAATTATTTGAATCATTCGCTATCTACAACTTTATATAGTTTGTCATTCAATCGAATAGGATTTTCTAATTTTAATGAAAAGTTATCCCCTTTTTTTACAGAGTTTACATTTTCGTTTTCTAATCTCATTTCCTCTGCCACTCCTTCAATAACGCCTGTAATTTTTCCAGTAATTAATATGTGGTCTCCCTTTTTTAATTGATGTGCTTCCAAGTCAAATTCACCAACTTGTATTTTTGGGAAATAGCGTTTTGCTTTTCCAAGATAGATTTTCTTTTTAGTAGCTTTTGAGCCATGAACCCCTGCCCATTCCCCTAATTTTTGTCCTAAGTAATAACCATCCCAAAACCCTCTGTTGTACACAGTTTCTAATCTACTCATCCATCCTTTTACAAGGTCTTGAGAATATTTTCCATCTAGATATGCATCAGCAGCTTCTCGGTAGCATTCAGTTGTAGTTCTAACATATTCAGGGGCTCTACCTCTACCTTCTAATTTTAAAACTGAAACTCCAGCATCTAGCACTTGATCCAAAAATCCTATAGTGCATAAATCTTTCGGGGACATAATATATTCATTATCAATTTCAAATTCGTGTCCATCTTCTGTATCTTTTACGGTATAAGTTTTACGACAATTTTGAGTGCAAGCTCCTCTGTTAGCTGATGAGTTAGTAGTGTGTAAACTCATGTAACATTTTCCAGAAACAGCTACACAAAGCGCACCATGAGCAAAAATTTCTATCTCGACCAAATTACCTTTTGGCCCTCTTATTTGTTCCTTTACAATTCCTTTTGTAATTTCTTTTACTTGCAATAATGATAATTCACGAGATAAAACCACAACATCAGCAAAATGAGAATAGAAACGAACAGTTTCCAAATTAGTAATATTACACTGGGTAGAAATATGCACTTCCATTTTGATAGTAGAAGCGTAAGAAATCACTGCTTGATCAGAAGCAATAATTGCGGTTATCCCACTTTCTTTTGCCGTATCTACTATTTTTTTCATGAGGTTTAAATCATGGTCATAAATAATAGTATTTAGAGTGATGTATGATTTTACATTTTTCTCTTTACATAAATTGGCAATT
>CAYVKX010000143.1:0-3168 GCA_964452095.1 uncultured Weeksellaceae bacterium | reverse complement strand
GGCGCATGGCACGAACCCGCCGTGAACATACCAGGGAGCCAGGAGTATGTCGATACGAGCACGACACACCTGAACAAGAATGGAAATGTCCAGGATGTGCTCGTACACCTCCAAGGCTACGTGGCCACCCAGACCACACAGAAATCCTGGGCGAATGCCGATGGGCAGAAACTGGCTCAAGAATAGTCGGTTCCAAAAAACGTGGTTCCCATCCACGCGAGCCCAGGGCAAAGGCATCCAGTGATCCCATGGCTGATGTCCCAGGACCCCAGTTAAACCCAGACGACCATGTAGAGGAACCTGGACAACCACTCGATGGAAACGAACAACAGCCCGAGCCTCCACAACAGGAAGCAGGCTCATCTTCAACCGATGCCACTAGACGACGCCCACGTGGCCCCGACACACAACCAAGACAATCACAACCCCAAACGGCACACCGTGCAACTGGAGATAACACATCAGACTGGACCTCCTTTGATGTGTCCCGAAGCCTGCGCACACTGCGTACCGGCACCGAAGTACAAAAGAAAAATGAACTTCGGAAGTTGCACTTAAGATGGTGGCATGCACATAGGGCAGCTATGGAAACCGTCTTAGGTGCGGCAGGTATACCACGATACATATTGTCTATGATACCCCAGATCATAGAAACCTGCCGAGAATGCAGAATCTGGCAAACGCCAGCCCCAAGTATTACACCCGCCGTCATCTTAATCACAAAACAAAACAACACAATCCAAGCCGATATCCTTTTCTACAAGAAACACATGGCTTGGCACATGATCGATGTGGCGGACAGATGGCATGCCTCGGTGGAATTGCTTAGCAAAGCCTCACCGGCGATTTGTGAAGCAATTTGCACTTGCTGGCTGTCAATCTTTGGCCCATTCAAATTCCTGGTCGTGGACGGCGAAAGAGGATTAATCACCGAAGAAGCAGTCCAGTACCTCAAACAACATGGCATAACAATTAAAACAAAAGCACCTAACCAACACGCAAACGTCATCGAACGACGCGGTGCAATTTTACGACATGCCATGCACTGTATTGAGGACCAACTGACCAAGGAAACCATCCCCATTACTTTCAAACAACTCCTCGGGGAAGCCACATTCTCCGGTAACGCACTCATCACCCACAATGGCGCCTCGCCATACAATGCACGCATGGGCACCCAACCTGCCATGCTTCCCGATATACATGCACTACCGGAAACAACCGCAGTTGGCCCTGCGCGATTCACCCATCGCATTCGAGAAATCTCCCTACAACGTATTATAGAATCCTCGGCCCTCGGAAGGATCAACAGAACACTTAGATCTCACACCACAACGGCCGGGGAAGCAGCGGACTACAAACCCGGTGAATTGATAGACATACATCGGCCCCCTAACAACAAAGACACCTCCGGATGGCACGGCCCAGCCACGGTCATTCGGAACGTGCCCGATGAAGGGCAAGTAGTAGCCAAACTTAATAACCATGAAGTCAGGGCGCGATATCCAGACTGCAGACGCTGGATGGATTTCGTCAACCTGGTCTACAATACTACTGAAGATGTCTACACAACCACCGGACAAGCTGTAGCCCTAATGATAAACCGGATTAAAGCCTTAGAGCCTGGCAAATTCATAACGGTCGGTTTTCACAAACTTACAACATCCAACAATTGGGTACGGACACAGGCAACGTCAGCGCATTCAGCTCTGGCATTGTCTGCACAACATGTATCTCACAATATACTCGGCTACCCAAATACATTCGCAATCCGAATTGGCAAAGGAATCCAACGATTCCCAGCTTGCTCGGAGGCGGACTACACGGTACTTGTATATTGGAACCGATCATTTGACCACGCTCAGACGTTCGAAGCGGACGGTAACGGACAAATAACCACAAAGCAATTGATAGGAGACTCATTTGCAGAAATGCTCTACCTACAACTCCTATGCACCCGCAATACCGACTCCCCAGTCGACATCAAGGACATAACAATCCCCACAACAGACAACGATGATGACGACAACATTTCCAATGCCGCATCGGCATCAGACATACAACGTCGGGACCCAGATCAGTTATCCACCATAACTGAGGAAGACGATCTGGACCTCGATGCACTAGCACACGAAGCTTACTTCAACATCAACGACGAAACGTACGACATCACAGCCACGGTGGCAGATAGACACGTTGATGATACAATTACGGTTCAAGAAGGCCTCCACTACTTTACGGCCGGTGCGGACCCCAGCACTTTAAACCACATTAATGAAACGGACGACGACGGGAACGCATTTGTAGAACTATTGTTTCCAGAGGAATACTCCAAACTCATACTGGACAAGGATCCGCCCAACGGTACTTGTGCCAGGCTGAGGGTATATCCAGCTGGAATAAAGAAAGCCGTGATAAGCACAGATACCGATCTGTTAACACCACAAGAATATAAACAATACGCAAAGGAAGTTGCTGCAGCCATACTGGAAGAACTGCAGGTGTGGATCCAACACAAGTGTTTCACACGCAGACCACGTAAGGGTGCACGCAACATTCTAGATGTTAAATGGGTCGGAAAATTCAAAAAGACGAAAAGCAAGGTTGACCCAAGCAAATTAGTACGCATCAATCGAATGCGATTAACCCTACGCGGTTTTAAAGATAGGGACGCAAACGATATTTTAACATACGCTGGAACCTCCAGCCGCCTATCCCAAAAGCTCCTGGTATCCGAAGCGGTAAACCAGGGGTGGAGTATAGTCGCGCTGGACGTATCTAAGGCGTTCCTAAAGGGCGTATCCTACGAGGACTTAGCTGAAGCGACGGGCGAACCCCAGCGAGAAGTAAATTTCGAGCTGGGGCCGGATGCAAACAAGATATTGCAAACGATATCCGGGTTCGAAGACTTCGACCCCCGCACAGAAGTCCTTCATTGCGATAAGCCCGGAACAGGTTGCAAAGATGCACCGAGGGCATTTTCAATACAATTATCACGTGCCACAAACGACGACTTCGGTCTAAAACCAACAACTTATGACAATGAACTTGTGGTCCGTCACGATAAACACACCGGTCGGCTTAACTGCATAGGCACGAAGCATGTCGACGACATTAAAGCTGCCGCACCCGACCAAATACTGTTAGCCCTAATTGCAACTTTAGAGA
>CAYVKX010000142.1:0-3220 GCA_964452095.1 uncultured Weeksellaceae bacterium | reverse complement strand
GATAACCTTATCGTCCACTCGACGACCCTGCCTCTCAAAGGGAAACTTTGGGAACGCTGATATGTTACATTGTACGCGAGGGACAGCTGGGGGGGTTAACCCCGCCCAGTCCACTTAGTGACTACTTAGTAAGTACCTTATAATATGGGAGTCAACCCCCTCCCCCAAGCCTAAACCCGTCACTCACAGTGACACTGCTTAGCAGCTACTGAGAAGGTCCAAAGACTTTTTTTAAGTCCGTCCCGACACAAGCCGGGCCGAATCGAAAACCACTTCAATTTTGTTGCATTCAAATTGACAATGGAAAAGTGACTGTCCAAATAATTGATCATCGATTCATGCATTGCACGTGCGGCTCAAACTTGAAAGGGGGCGTGGCTGTGGCCTTCCCCCACTCAAATTGAAAATGACATTGAGAAACAAGGGGCGTGGCATTGGCCTTCCCCACCTTTAAATGGAAAATCACAACATTGTTACAAACACCAAAAAACTAAAATGACAGAAATCTGAATCACGATTCACTCAGTGACTGCCAATTTGGACCCAGGAATAGTAAATTAATAATACAGTACTAATTAAATACTGTATTACTGTCCCTGTCCCGTAGAACAGAACAAACTACTTAATACTGTAAATTAATACAGTGACACTGTGATTCTGAGTCTCAATGACTCAACTTTCGTTTATCACTTGTTTATAATATGTTTGTCGGGGGCATGTGACATTCAATGATTGTCTGAAAATTGCTTGCCTGCGAATTCTACATTTCACATTTTTATATTTGGCAGGGCATGGGATATAATTTTATTAATCGTTAAATTGTATATATTATGGGATATCTTAGGATGTATAGGAAATAATATATGGGATATATTATAAATTAATCCTTCTACCTTGTACCTTAAATACCCCATAATATTCCCGGGTCCCATATAATATGCAATCAGTGATTCACTGATTCAATGAATCTGATTTTATTTATCATTGATTCTGATTTCAATGCCATTGGCCCAATGGGGCCCAGGGCCCCTGGGCCAGTGGCCCGGCCCGGGCCGCGGGCCATGGCATGTTTAACAGTATTACTGTAACCAGTTACCTAACCAACACTGTTACAGTTACATTGTAATTATAATAAGGACCTAAGGTTACCTGGTACTCGTGTCCATTGTACTATACGCCCTGGGTCCAGGGAGGAGATATAAATTAATATAATCAACTATCATTGATTCAAGCTGCACCCAACGTCGAGGTCACAAGGCTCCGCAATGCATTGTGCAGTAAGTACTATTAGTCTAACTTAGTTACTAAGTTAATGGCATTTGCCATTAATTTATGCCATTATTATTATATGAATTTAATGCTTTACTGCAGATGCAGGCTGACTCCTGGGCGAATTTAAGCACCCTTGTCAGTGAGTCACTGAGTCTCAACTGGAGTCAGGAGTCTGGACAAGACAGTCTGACTGCAATGACAAAAGCAACTGCACGCTACGACTGCTGAAGCAACGCCTTGACCAACGAGGCCACCTGTTCACCGAAAGCCTTGCAGTAGGTTTGAGAGCGTTTCAGATGTGTCTTCTCACCTGAGTAAGTTTTCTTTTTCTCGCCACTTGCCGTTCGCTTCGTGCCATATCGTATCAACTTCGACACCAAGTGTTTCGGGCGTGGCCTCACAAGGGCGCTCAAATCATTTGGGCTCCAAATTTGCAGTGGTTTTGGGTTTGTGCCATCATAGGCGCCGTGCCAAATGGTACGCTTCTTTGCCTTGATGCATTGAAGCACACCCTTCAGTGGCTGCAGCTTTGGCATTACGCTCCCTGATGGCTGCTCGAGGAAATCGTTGCAGCCGCAAAGGTGAGCAAACAGCATTGTCAAAGCCGTGACTACCAGGTTCCATGAATGATCAGGCCAACATTGACAACATTTTCGTTTAATTACAACAATTTGTGTTTAATTAAGCTTGAATCAATGATGGCGACATTTCGATTTTGATTCCAAATTGGAAATTACCTGAGCACCTGGCCCTGAGCCCAAGTGACCAGGCGCCCGGGCGCGCCAGAAACTGAATCTATTTAGAAAATGTTCTAAGACATCATGACATGTCACATTGACAATTTGTCACTGTGGCTTCAATTGAAAATGTGTTGTCTGATCAGATGGCAATCATTGAATGATTGAATCAGAATGGAATGGTGACGGCCGCTCCTGCGGGCCCTGGCCCAGTGGGCTGCCGGGTGGCAGTCACCATGTCATGAATGACCATTAATTATAATATTCAATTGAAGCTTTCTGAAATTCAGATTCAATGACGGTCAGACCGATCATTGATGGTCTCGGCCTTGACAAGTTGTGACAATGTCACATCGTCAGAATCACAATGCCAGTTGCAACCTCATAAAATTGATTCATGGTACTTGCATCATATTGCCCTCCCTCACGAAGGCCATGCGAGAGTTGCCCCAAAACCCGTTCACTTCAGAACGCTTGTGGTGGCGCTTGGAGAGACCCACGAAAGAGCTGCAACGTGTGCCCCACCAGCAGCTCGCCAATGGTTTTGTCTCACTAATAGCATCAATCCAAACCCGCAGGCCAATGCGTGTCAGCATGTTCTGGTCTGGGTGATAGGCAACATCCAGGGCCACACAGTGTAGCATCACCTGCAAGCATGCTAGGGTGAGATTGCCGAAGCCAGAGCAGAACTCAACAAATTCGTGCAGCGCGAAAAGCCCAGCAGTCTGACGTAACTGCCAGCATCTTACTACAAGGATGAGCAGAATGTGGTCAAGCGGGTAGCTGCGTTCTATTTCTGGAAACGATGCTGCCAGAATCTTCTGCCAACTTTTTTGGTGCTGACTCGGCACGAACTGCAGCAAGGCTTCTTTTATAAAGCCATGCATAGCAATTGCGTCAGGTTCCCGCAGGTCCTGCTCCGAGGGCATTGTTGTAAAACGATCAGTCAGCCTGAGCTTCGAAGCAATGCCTGTGGCAGCTGCGCAGAATGCTGGATGCTGCATGTTAGGAACATTGACCAATGCGCGGCGTGTTTTCTTTCCAAGCCTTTTAGGCATCTTTGCCAAATTGGAACGTCGTGACCCACTCACTCAGCTGCCAGGCGCCAGTAATAGTAGCTTGGTTAACTGAGTGGGGTTACCCATCGATACTTTACAGTATACGGCTAGTAGCGTATTACGGTAACTGTACACAGGCTGAGGTCTGACCGT
>CAYVKX010000141.1:0-3268 GCA_964452095.1 uncultured Weeksellaceae bacterium | reverse complement strand
TGCCTGCGGAGGAAGTAACGGATGCAGAAGTGAAAATCATCATGGACCAGTACCATATGTTCCGCAATCAGGGTTTGGCACCGAACGCAGCGACGACACAAGTGCTAATTCAAAATCCGGAACAACCGTATCGCACTTCGTTCATCATCCAGAAGCATGCGACAGACAAACCTTCCCAAACATCTACTTCGTCAACCAGTTAAGTGATTCTGAATGCAGCAAAGTAGAAGCAGAGTTTGGGACGAAGTCAGTCTTGTGTTTAGTGCCCAAAGACGGCAATGAGAGCAGTAGTAAGTGCATTTCGCTTTTGGAGCATGCGACTCCTATGGGCGAAACTTCCTGTGTCGAGATCATAGACTCTAAAATCACTGTCTACAAGTTCCCTGAGTGGTTAGCCCATACAGCATTGTTTGACAGAGACCCGCCTAGTGCAGCATCGGTCATTCTTATGCGCAGCCACCTTCCTACCTTTCTGCATTTATCGCCCTCTCGAATTTTATGTGTATATATATATATATATATATATATAAAAATAAATAAATATATATATATATATCTCTCTCTATTTTTATGTTTATATATATATATATATATATATATTAGTCGATCTCTCTATGCTGTGTCCTTTTCTCTCTCTCTCTCTCTCTCTATCTCCCTTCATAGCTATATAAATATATATATATATATATATATATATATATATATTAGTTGCTTTTTATCTCTCCCCATATTTCTCTTACTATCTCTATTCCTCTCGCTGTACGTTTCTCATCTCGTCAATTTTCACAAGTGTGCACCATTCAGCACACTTTGCTCAAGGCATAGCTCTGGTGCGTTAGCTGACATCCTCACACATTGCCAATGGGAACGTAGCAATGACGAAGCACGCTTGCAGCTGCGCGCCATTCGCACTGAACTCAGCAAGCTTATGCAGCGTGAAATGGATGAGTGGGAGGCTGCAGAGGTTGTGCGCATTTCAAGTGATGCCCACGCACGCGAGAAGAGTATTGAAGGTGTGCGGGATTTTGATGGTACTGTGTGGGCTGACGTTGTAGAGCAGCCAACAGAACAGGCATGGGCTCAGTTCGTTGTCGATCGCAAACGCAAGAGTCAGGAGCTAGCAGACAAAGCAAACACCTGCATCGGATTTTGGAAAGATATTTTCAAGAAGTGGGGAGCGCCTGCATTAAGGCGTTAATTCGCAACCTGTGCTGCATGATCTTTGGATTGAGTTGAGGAACTCCTAAAATCTGCATGACGCATGCATGTGCAATACGCTTTGTGAAAGTTGCTTGCCTGAACTTTGCCCATGGACTCGATATCGATTTGCAGGGAGAAGATGCTGGTGATAAGCGCATCTGCCACCTCCATCTGAGTCTTGATCTCGTCCACAAACCCTTGAAACGCTATGTTCTCCTGCGCTTTCACTTGCATCGCGTACGTACGGCATTTGAAAACCCTGCACCTTCTTGACCTCAGACCTGGACGATCTGTACAAATTGCAATTCACTCATATATATATATAGGTCGCAGCCTCCCTGATGGGAGACTGTGCTATATGGGGTAGCTGCCTCCCATGTGGGAGGCCAGGTGGGAAACATGGTCCCTGCAATGTACATTTTGTTCTCTGGATGATATATATATATATATATATATATATATATATAAGAGAGAAAGAGAGATGCGTAGAGAGGGAAAGGGAGAGATGGAGATAGACAAGAGATAGATAGAGAGAGAGATACGTAGATATAGAGAGAGATAGAGGGAGAGAGAGATAGGGAGAGAAAGAGAGGGAGGGGGGGAGAGCGGGAGTTGTTTTGTTCTGTGTGCGTTTGTTGTTGCGCTGGGGTTTGCTTTGAAGCTTACGTGTTGGAGCATTTCGTAACTTTCTGTGCGCACGTATGCTTTCGGCTCGAAGCGTGTGCGAAAATTCTCTCGAAGCTACGTATCTCGTTCAGCTCTGGGTCTGCGTGCATCCCAGATGGCCGTCGTGGAGGACACTGTGAAGATCGTGTGTCGTGGCACGCCCATTGCCACTCAGCAAAATGATGCGAATGCAAAATGCTCTCAACCAGACAACGCTACATCGTCTGGGCTTTCTGGTGCAGCTGGCTCTCAGCCAAGTCCTCCAATCATTGCGCCACCGTCTGGGCGTGATCCGCAGAGCCCTCCACTTAAACGTTGTAAGGCTGGACTGTTGAAGAATCTGGGCGACATGGGCAATCTAGTTCCCAGCCAATACGCGTTACAAAAATGGGGTGATCGTGCCCCAGCTGAGATCCTCGAGTTCATGAACGCGTACGTGTGCTGCGCAGAAGACGCTCAGCCTGGTGCCAAGCGACGTTATGAGCCTGATGACCAAGGGTTGGCTCACCCTGAAGATGCCAAGCGAGATGATGCTGATGCCGAACCAAAGGTTCAGCAGGAAGTTCCTGAAGTAGATGATTGGTCTCATTGCGAAGGAGGAGTTCAGCTTGATGAGGGCAAGGGCGATAACACAACAACTCTTCAGCCTGATGCTGGTGGCACCGGAGACGTTCGATTCCCAGCCGAGGATGGCCACGAAGAGGTTCGGCTCCCAGCCAAGGATGGCGACGAACAGGTTCGGCGCAGCAAAGTGGTTTGGCAGCAGAGTCCGTGCTTGGCGTCCGCCCAGTGGGAGGACGTCTACCCTGAACTGCAAACGCGCCTCGAAGAAGAACGTCATGAGAAGACTTTCGTTTACACTGGAATGATGTATGGTTGCAGTGCCAACTTCCTTGTGGACATGGAAAGGATGGTGTACAAAGACAATGATCACGGAGGTCAGCAGATGAATCTGCAACGCATTCAACAGACCGTGATTTGCAGCGAGGCTCCAAGCGATGCGCAGTTCTCGGTCACTGCTGAGCTGGAGAAGATGCCTCGCGGCACGACGTACCACTGGCAGATGAAGATGAACAATATATGGAAATATATGTCCTTGCCAGTGCACAGCCAAATAATGGATCACATCTGGATCCACTCTGAAGAACCCGTTGTGAACGTTGATCACCATTACCGAACCAGGGAAAATATTTGGAAAAAGACCGTCTACACGATTGACTTAAAGAACATGACGCAGACAAACACTGGCAGCGGCACGAAACGTCCAATTCAATTGGTCGGTGAGAAATGCCTTCTCCATTGGTCAGGCAGTGAAGTGTAAATAGGTGGCCACTGTCCAGCAATGTTGAGCCGTAGTGACCAGGGCCCATTAGCGCTTACGTACGCAATCGATTTCTTGTTG
>CAYVKX010000140.1:0-3285 GCA_964452095.1 uncultured Weeksellaceae bacterium | reverse complement strand
AGGCAGTGCTCTGCAAAAGCATCTACAGCGGTTCGAATCCGCTCGAGACCTCAAAAGAAAAAAGAGTCCCAATTTCAAAAAAGGGACTCTTTTTTAGTAATAAATGTTAAATTTGCGACTGAATTTTTAAACCATGTTTAGTAAAATTAAAATCATAATTGTAATTTGTATTGCCTTTTTGCCGGCTCAAATTTTAGCCCAATGCAGCATTACTTTAAGCGAATCTACTCATGTAAACTGCTATGGAGATAATACTGGTTCTATTACGGTAAATGTGGCTTCTAGTCCTGCTACCTCTATTTATAGCTGGGCTGGTCCGCTTGGATTTTCCTCTCCACTAAAAGATATTTCCAGTCTTTTGGCGGGAGATTACCAGTTAATTGTAAGCGATCCTAACATTCCGTGCACGGATACTTTTAACTATACTGTGCAACAACCATTGCAAATTACTGCTGATTTTACGGTTTCTGGGCTTTGCCAAACGGGCGATTCGGCTGATGTTTCTACATTGGTTTATGGCGGAACTCCACCTTATACTTATCTTTGGAGTACTGGTGTAACTACTGCTTCCACTACCGATTTAGCTCCAGGAGCTTACAATCTTAAAATTAATGATAAAAACGGCTGTGTAAATTGGGGGTTTATTACCATAACTATTCCGTCTCCTCTGCAAGCTTTTATGGGTATTTCTGATGCTGGATGCAAAGATGACAATACCGGTTCAGTACAAGCGTTCGCCTCTGGTGGTACGCCTCCTTACGATTTTTATTGGGAAGATGGATTAACGGATTTGGACCAAGATGAATTTTCTGTACTTACAGAATTATTAGAAGGAATTTATGCTGTAGAAATAATGGATGATATGGGCTGTGTGCTTAATGATACGGCAACTGTAAATAACGATCCAAAAATTTGCTTAGAAGTGTATTCTGCATTTTCGCCAAATGAAGATGCAATTCATGATTTTTGGGAAATAAAAAATATTGAGTTTTACCCTGAAGCATTGGTGGAGGTGTATAGTAGAACAGGAGAAAGAGTTTTTAGAAGAAGAGAATACAAAAACACTATTAATGATGCTTTTACTGGTAAATTGGAGGGCAAAAGATTGCCATCCGCTACTTATTATTACATCATTGATTTGGAAAATGGGGATGAGGTATTTACCGGAACAGTAACTATTGTCAGATAAATGAAAAAACTTTTAATCATAACATTTTTTATAGGATTTACATCTTTTGTATCTGCACAACAGAGTCCCGTTTTTTCACAATATTTTAATAACGAATTGGCTTACAATCCGGCTACTGCTGGGAGTAAACCTTACAATCCTTTTGTAATAATTACACGCCAACAATGGCTTGGTTTTCAGGGTGCGCCACTTACTGCAAATATCAGTTATCATGGGGCACTAAATAATCGTTCTGGAATGGGCGGAAGTTTGTATCACGATAGAACGGGCCCAGCAAATAATACCGCTTTTGAAATGGATTACGCCTATCATATTCCGCTTAATTACGATAAAGTAAATTTATCTTTTGGGCTTGGTGCAAAGGCAATGTATTACTCTGTGGATTTGGATGGAGAAACGCTTCCTCCTGGTGAAGACCCAGCTTTTTCAGCAAATGTTTTTAGTCAGTTTTTAGCAGATGCTTCTACCGGCTTGTATCTTTATGGAAAGAATTTTTATGCTGGATATTCAGTTCTTAATTTATTACAATCCAAATTCAATAAGGAAGAAGGGGATGGGTTTAGCACTAATAAGTTGCAAAGAAATTATATAGGAACATTAGGCTATAGGTACGAATTTAATAGAGATATTCATATTGAACCATCTTTATTAATTCGCAAAGCGGAAAATACAAAATCAGAGTATGATTTTACGGCAAGAGTGTTTTTAAAAGAAGCTTTTTGGTTTGGACTGAGTACAAGAACAAATAATTCTCTCTCGGCACTTATTGGTTTTAAGGCAGGAAATATGCACATTGCTTATGCTTACGATCAATATTTTGGAGAGATTACTTCCCATCAATTAGGCACTCATGAAATCTCCATTACTTTTAAAGTCCCCTCTCTTTCTAGCCAAAGGCACATCAGTTTTTGGGCTTATTAAATGAAAAAAATTGAACATATAGGCATTGCTGTGGAAAATATAGCAAAAGCCGAAAAAATATTTTCTACAATTTTTGGGAAAGATGCCTATAAAACGGAAGAGGTAATTTCTGAAAGTGTAAAAACAACATTTTTCAAAATAGGGGAGAGCAAAATAGAATTGATTTCTGCTACCAATACCGAAAGCCCCATTGCAAAATTTTTAGAAAAAAACAGAGAGGGTATGCATCATATTGCTTTTGCAGTAGAGGATATTAAAAAGGAAATGAGTCGTTTAAAAAATGAAGGAATCCGCCTATTAAATGAAAGACCAAAAGAGGGAGCTGATAATAAATTGATTTGCTTTTTGCACCCAAAAGATACCTCTGGCGTGCTTATTGAATTATGCCAGGAAAAGGCATAAAACAATTTCAGCCGCTTCTTTTTTCTTGTCATTGCGAAAAACTAAGTTTTGAAGCAATCTCGTCTATTTTGCCATTCTGAAATTGATACAGAATCTGTAAAAAATAAAATAGATTCCGAATCCAGTTCGGAATGACTATCTTTAATTAAAAAAATCTCCCCTGTTTTATGGGAGAAAAACTACTCTACGACAATCCTTTTTTCCACTGTACCATCACTATAAATATAAAATAGAGGCACATTGGGCTGGGGCATACTTTCTCTTCCTAATACATCTACTATTTTAAGGAGTTGCTGCTTATTTACCTTTATGTTTTCTTCTATACCAGTACTGAATGAAGTACATTGACCATTATATATTGGACTATCGTTTTGATATTCTATATTATTATCTTTGTATGAACATAGTAAATAGGTGCTATAATTGCCCCAATAATCGTCAGCTATGCCAGCATTCGTCCCCACACCTTCAATCATTGTAAATTTTTCAGTGAATGTGGCATATAATGGCCCATCAAATCGAATATATTTTCTACTATTTTTTACATATACTGAATCTACATCAAAAAATTGACCACTTATAACTTCAAAAGAATCAGCTATAGTTAAAGACAAATCCATAATTAACTTTTCATTAATTGTATCGTATGGAGTAATTCTCCATACCCTACCAATAGCACTATCTTCCCGTAAAAAGAAAAAATCAGTTTGTAGTGCAGTGTAAGTTCAAGTCATAAGTGCAACACGAGATAAAAACAGATGGGTTTTATCCCA
>CAYVKX010000139.1:0-3292 GCA_964452095.1 uncultured Weeksellaceae bacterium | reverse complement strand
CATCGGCCCCACCAATTTTCTTAGCCCAGGACCAGGATCCACTGCTCGTTATCTTCGCGATAAATCCATCAGAACTGCCATTTCTGGTCAAAGTGATGCTAGTGGTGAAGGTGACCGTTGTATGGAATGTGCCAACAATGAAAGCGTCACCATTGGAATCAACATCGATGCTTCTACCACCGTCCCACTCGGTGCCTCCAGCCTTCTTCGCCCATAACCATGACCCACTGCTATTCAACTTTGCAACGAAGATATCATCATCTCCACTGCTTGAGAGAGGGGTGGTGCTGCCGAAGGTGACTGTACCTGAAAAATATCCAGTGACAAAGGCATTGCCATTTGAGTCGGTAGCTATGCCTCTGGCCTGTCCAACCCCAGAGGAAGAATTAGCCCCGGCAGCCCAGTCCCACGGTGAGGATGATGTGTGGCTTGAACGCCCGCCGACGCGAGTGGCCGGCGACAACATTTCCAATGCATCTTGTTGCTGAGGCGTAAGTTCACCAATAGAATCGGTTTCATCTGTGGGATACCATTCGTCGGCTTGATCATTCGCGCTGAAAGCGGCTAAGGCGGAGAACAGCAGTAGGAGTGTGAGGAACAGCGGCTTGGCGAGTCCAGTTCTTCGGGCCATGTAGTGGCATACAAGGTCGAGTTGATGAACCCTCTCCCGGGCAGAATATGTTTCTGATTTGGGAGATGAATCACATTGGAGTCCCGCATTGTGGACATATTGGGATTCGATCAGAGCAAGAGATGTGGAACGGCTTGCCGCACCCGGTGCACTTGTGCATTACATCCGCCTGCTTGATCTTACCTTGGCAAAGTGTGCAGAAGTGGGCCATCTCGGCGGTCTGGTTCATCAATCGTTATCTTGCTGAAGGAGTTGGAGGAAGAGGCTTTTTCTCTTTATTTTGTTCATGTTGCGCCATAGATGTCGAATTAATGAAGTCTTTCCTAAGATAAATACCCATATTGGGGGTGGACATTCTATTGTGATTTATATGAAAATGACATAATGTATTTGGTTGAATGAGAGTTATTGGCGAAGGGTTGAAGTCTAACAGCCGTAGTCGGTGTTTTACAGGTGATGGCATGAGAATCAAGGTTAGAGACGCCGATACAGGTGATACAGTAGAAATGGAAGTTACACCAGACATAATTGTTGAAGAGATACTTCAAGCATCTTGTTCCAATTGGAATAAGGAATATACTGCATATGTGTTGAGATTTGGAAAAACTCAGATTTTGCCAGAGCAGACAATAAGTAACTGCAATGTGCGTGATGGAGATGTCCTAGAATTGATTCCTGACCCGCTTGGCGGTTACTACTGAAGGGTGCATGAAATGCAACCCAATTCGGGTGTTGGTGGTGCCTTGCCACCTGATATTTTGAGAATGCGAGTGATTAATGAAATTAAAAATGCTCAAAGATCATTGAGAGACACGCACCATCTCCAACATGTTGAATATGATGAATTACAAATCCCTACTACAGTAATTGTTACTATGAAAAATTCTCCGGGCCCAATTTGGTTAGGAGATAAGGTAGGGCATATTTATGAACATAAATTTCTTTTTGAAATTACTCCTAATTATCCATTCCAAAAACCTATTGTGCGTTGGATGTCCCCTATTTTTCACCCTAATATTATGCCCCCCGACGAAGGTGGAGCGGTATGTACAAAACTACTAGATGTATGGAATGTGGAAAGTAACATTTTGCGTTTTATCAAAGGTATTGAGACCTTGTTAATTACGCCCAATCCCAGTAATCCATTTGATACTAGGACATGTACCTATTCTGCTCAATACTTCAATAACAATGGTTACACGCCACCAATGATTGTTTCCAAGCAAGAAAACCCTACTCTTAGAATAATATCTGATGATGAACAATTAGAGGGATCCTAATTATGTCAATCGAAATTGTTTCAGAAACTCAGTATGAGATTAAATTAGAATCTAGGCCAAAAAAAATCACAACACATCCTTGGTGCCCTACGGAAATAGATGATTCTATCCCAGTATACGTTGATGCATTAGCAGCAGACCAAATGTTTGCTCATTGCCTTTCAGAAGTTAAATCGAAGAAAGAAGTAATGGGTTTGCTAATTGGGGAATTATTTCAGGATGATGAAGGTGATTCATTCGGCATAGTTCGTGAAACAACTACTAGCAGTTTATCTTCAGATAATGTTTCAGTACGATTTTCTGATTTTGGTCAATTAATGTCTGAATTAGATAACCTAGATTATGATTGGATATTGCTTGGTTGGTATCATTCACACCCTGGGCACACCTGTTTCCTTTCATCTACTGATATTAACACCCACACGACGATGTTTAAACAACCTCACCAGGTTGCTATAGTAATAGATCCAATAAATATAGAGGCTAGAAATTTCATAATTTCTGAGGGGGAAGTTCAAGAAGTACCTCTTGCAATAATTGGGGGTATTGAAGATATTGAGGGGGTCCCTCTGCATATTCGTTCCCCTTCACAATTAAGTTTGCCTAATGGTAGTGAAGAACCAATAGGTCGAGCATTTGAATTAGAGTTGAACAATATAAAATTCCAAACCCCTGAAATCTTGGCTATGGCAATTGGGATATTAACAGGTTTAGCCCCAATTCTATATCAAATGATTACAAATCAATTGCAGCCACATTGGTTTAATACTCCTACCGTATTTATGATATTGATAGGTTATTTCACCTTCTTATTTGGTTTTCAAAGAGCCATGATTCCCATATACAACAGAATATCCCATCCCTCAACGATGGGTCCTATGTTGATGCTATTTGGAATTACTTCTGCAGCATTATTGTTAATAATAGGGATTTGGCGCTTGCTCAATGGTGCTTGGGAAAACCATTTTGCCCAATTCGCATTAATCATGGGCATGATTGCGCTGATTGGGTCCTTGATGCGCCCTTCTGTTCAAAATGAATAAATCTCTCTATATTATCCAGATTGCCAGTTCAAAAGTCACCATTTCTCCTGAATCTCCTGACCCAATAGCAAGAACATCCCAATCCCCATTAGCGTAGTAAACATTTCTTCCTTCAGGTAAATCATACCCTAGGATTAATTCTTCGTCCATAACGCCTCCATGATAATTGGCAGTGAATTGATATTCATAACTAGGGGTAATAATGGATGTTAACAATGAATCTAAATGTTCACTAATTTCATTATAATGCGTTTGCGACAATTCACCCGTTCTTTTTTGATGTATTGCTTCGTTAATCACAGAAGACACATCTCCACGAAGTAAGTCTTCACCATCCC
>CAYVKX010000138.1:1740-3318 GCA_964452095.1 uncultured Weeksellaceae bacterium | reverse complement strand
GCGCTGCTGGTGCCTCATCGCGTCCAGCGTTGCTCGAGTCAGGTCCCAGCGCCGGGGCCCCCACAGTGTTGAGCCCCGACACATCCCACATTGGTACCCCACCAAACTCGAGTCCCTCGGGGGAACTCGAGACCTCTACGGACGAAGCCTTCAATATGGTCTTCGCGCCTATCCAAAGGGAAAGTAGGGCCCTAACGGGCTCGGCGCGAGCATCAGCGGGGGCCAGGAGCTCATCGGCGAGGTCAGAGCGGTCCAAATTCCCAGTGGATCGCACTATTAAATCCTCGTCAAAGTCTCCTCGCCCGCCTGTTGCTAATAAAGACAAGTCTAAAGAGGCAGCACTCATCCTGGAGATTGAGTCGCTGAAAACCAAAGTCGAGTTGTACTCCCAACAACTGGCTCGTGCTACCGCACAGGCGCACGAAAATGAAATGGCGTGGGAACACGAGAAAAGTCAGCGAACCTTCTATGAAGGAAGGACTGCTGAACTTGAACAAACGGTTCAGGATCTCCGAGTCAGACTGCATTCCAAAGATGAAGACCTGGCCATGGCCCGCACAGAGGCTAAGGCACTCAGGGAGGAGGCCACTGCTAGATTGCAATATTCGGATGAGGCTCAGAAGACAATGTTCGCTGAGTTGGAGGGCCTCAACCGAACTTGCCAGGATTTCAATCGACAGATTGTGGTCCAGCAGCAGAACCATGCGCAGGCCGTGGCCGAAGGCCAGCAATCAGAACTGAGGGCCCTGGCCCTACAGTCTTGGAATGAGGAACTTGAACGTGGCTCGTTATTCCACCAGGACTACTCCAAAAAGTTGGAGCAGGCCAACAAACAACTTCAGGATAAGCTCGAAAGCCATATGGCCAAGAGCAAAGTTGAAATGACTAAAAACAATGATACGTGGACGGCCACATTCAAAAAGCTTGAAGAAGATAAAAGGGTCTTACTTCAGCAAGCCAACCTCAACAAGACCGAGGTTGATAAACTGAAGTCAGACCTTGAGAAAGCCAATCGCACAATTGAAGAAAAAGATAAAAGTGCGAGTGAAAAACAAATCAAAGAACAACAAACGGAGCCGTCGGTGAGCGTGGCACAAATGGAAGATTTTGCCAAAAGACTCGTTGAGGCGGCCAAAGAAAAGAATAAGGCTCTCAGTGACCGCGTGGTCGACATCCAACGCGAATGTGATGTCAAGATCAGAGAGGCTAACAGGCAGGTAGCAGAGCTGTCCCAGGCCCATAAAGCCCTAGAGGACGAGCTCGAAAATTACAGGGATTGTGATAACGCCCCAGGGGATAAAAGCGCTCCGGCTGCCGAACAGGTATCAGGGAGCGCCGCCACTGGCGCGCCTGACCTGTCTGCGCAGCCCAAGGAGACCGTGGAGCAGATTCAAGAGAGGCTCATAAGAGACTCAATGTCAGATTGGGGTGATGATCAATTTTACGACACTCAATCCAATAATGCCGAAGTACCGGATTATCATCAAATTCAAAAGTTTACGTTCATCGGCCTGGACTGGGACAGCTGAGGTAAACTTTTGAATTTGATGATAATCCGGTACTTCGGCATTATTGGAT
>CAYVKX010000138.1:0-1730 GCA_964452095.1 uncultured Weeksellaceae bacterium | reverse complement strand
CAGCTGTCCCAGTTCAGGCCGACGAACGTTCCGAGGCCGGGGCCTCTCAGGCCCCGTCGAGGACGACCACTGCGGTCGATCTCCAGGGCCACGGCGTCCCATATTATCATCGGCCAAAAGAGATAGCCATTCCACCGTTTCCAAAAGTAGCACAATGGAATCCATGGGTGTGCAAAGTGGCACGCGTATTGTGGACTTCTTCTGCCTATACTGATAGAGCAGAAATTCAATGGCTGAATGAAATCCACTCCAAGTCATTCGATGAGCTTGGGGACTCTGGGGAGAGCCGCTACGCTCACCTCGATGGCCTTTTGGCCATTGCCCTGGAGAGCAAGCTTCCTAGCGATATAAAGCGCAAATATGAAATCAAAAATCAGGAAGCTTGCAAAAATGGAACAGCCATTTTGGGCAGACAAATGATGTGGATGATTCGTGATTACTTCAGGACGGCATCTCACTTGAGCACCATGTACAGCTTCGAGACATTGTATGAACTCAAATGGTTTGGTGACGACCGAATCAGTGAGTTTCATGACAAATGGCTGGAGTTGATTTCCAACTTGGTGGAACCGCTCGGTGAGAACGCCCTGAGGGACGTCCTAGCAAAAAAGCTCGAAACCTCTAAGGTTTTATCGGGCGATATGGATCACTACATGCGTGAAAAGGGGAAAAGTGCCAATTTGAGCACTCCCACCACTGATTTCTCCCACTCGTACCTGCTCAGCATTATGCAGTACAGAGTGGAAATCCAACGCGAAGCTAAAATGATTGAAGCGAGAAAACGCGACGCCCTTGGAAAGGGTGGCGGCGATGATAAGAAAACCCCGGGTGCCCCAGGGACCACCGGCGGTAAAAACCCCAAGCCTAAACACGATCCCAAAGGGGGTGGTGGCAAACAAGGTAGAGGCGGGGGTGGTGCTGGCGGTGGTGCTGGTGCCGGTGCCGGAGGTCAGGGTGCCCAAGGGGGGAAAGGTGGTAAAACTGCCCAGAAGCCAGGCGGCAAGAACGCGGGGGGTGCGAATGCCGGCGGAGCTGGACGGGGTAAAGGGGCTCAGGCGGGCACGCCTGGACCCGGCTACCTCGGAAAGCCTTGCTGGTATGAGCAGGCGAACCTGCGTGGTCTATGTGCGCCATGCCAACGAGGTCCCGATACGTGCTACTGGGTACATTCAAATAAGAAAATCCCAGAAGAACAGTTTAAAAAGATGAGAGCTCCTACTAAATCTCCTGGAGCTCCGAGGGTCAATGACAAGCCCAAGGCTACATTCACAAAGGGTGTAGGGGGCTATAAGTACCCACTGTGTTGTGCCCAATTTCGCAAAACGGGTGTTTGTAATTTCCCAGAAAAACACAACGGAGTTAGATGTCCTTCCAGGCACATTGATCAGGCCCAATGGAAGAAAGAATGTGAAGAACTCAACAAAACGGAGTGACATGTTGCCACGCCGGCGCCGTTGCATGCTCAGCGTGAGCTCTTCCTTGTCTCGATGCCTCGGGATTTGGAGAGCGTCGCCACTGACGCGTCCAATGACGTTCGGCGGGCGATTGAGTTTTATCGCCATCGCAAAAATCACACAAAAGATGTAGGAAAGCTGTCCAACTTCGGAATTAACGTTAGGCGTGCCAATGACTTCCTTGGATGGATTGGTAGGACCCCTGGTCGGTTCTCCCGTCTGGCGAGGGATGAAGTGCACGTCAGCGAATTCGAAGTTGAGCCTATCAGATCAGCT
>CAYVKX010000137.1:0-3330 GCA_964452095.1 uncultured Weeksellaceae bacterium | reverse complement strand
CCAAGGACAAAGATTATTCTCATCAGAAGGGTTTGTTCTACTCCACAATACTTTCGGAACAACTCCAAACATTGCTCCTCCATCTAATTTAAAAAATCCCGTGTCAATTGTATACAAATTCATGTTAGTAAATTTTAGTTTGTCAAAAATAACAATTGCTATTAATTCCTACTTTTATTTCCAGATAAATTTACCAGAAATGAAGATACATTTAATTGCAATTGGAGGAAGTGCTATGCATAATATGGCACTTGCTTTGCACCATAAAGGATTTAAAGTAACAGGAAGTGATGACGCTATATTTAGCCCTAGTAAAGACAGATTAGAGAAATACGGATTACTTCCAGAGGAAATGGGATGGTTTCCAAATAAAATCACATCAGATTTAGATGCAATTATTTTAGGAATGCATGCCAGAGAAAACAATCCTGAACTTGCAAAAGCAAAAGAACTAAATATTCCTATTTATTCCTATCCTGAGTATATTTACGAACAAAGTAAAAACAAGAAACGAGTTGTAATTGGTGGGAGCCATGGGAAAACTTCCATTACTGCTATGATATTGCATGTACTACAAAATCTAAATATTGATTGTGATTATATGGTTGGTGCTCAATTAGAAGGGTTTGACACTATGGTAAAACTAACTCATGATGCTCCAATAATTATTTTGGAGGGGGATGAATATTTAAGTTCTCCTATTGACAGGAGGCCAAAATTCCACCTTTACAAACCACACATTGCAGTGCTGAGTGGAATTGCTTGGGATCACATAAATGTATTCCCAACTTTTGAGATGTATATTGATCAGTTTAGAATTTTTAAAAATATGGTGAGCGATACTTTAATTTATTGCTCAGAAGATGAAGAATTAAGCAAGTTAACAAAAGAAAAAACAAATTGCAAACTAATACCTTATTCTACCCCAAAACATGAGATAAAAAATGGAATAACAACCTTAAACAATACTGAGTTATTAATTTTCGGAAACCATAACTTACAAAACCTAAATGCTGCAAAATTAGTCTGTAATGAATTAAGTGTTTCTGATGAGGATTTCTATGATCAAATAGCTACTTTTAAGGGGGCAAGTAAAAGATTAGAATTAGTTAAGCGAACAGATACATCTGCAATTTATAAGGACTTTGCTCACTCACCATCCAAGCTAAAAGCGACTTCTTCTGCCATGACAAAACAATTTACAAATAGGAAGTTAGTTGCATGTATGGAACTCCATACTTTCAGTAGTTTAAATGAAGAATTCTTACAACAATACAAAGGAAGCATGGACACTCCTGATACGGCTATAGTTTATTTTAGTCCAGAAGCGATAGCACATAAAAAAATAGAAGTAATTACAGAGCAACAAGTACATTCTGCATTTAACAGAGAAGATTTATTAATCTTTACTGATTCAAATAAATTAGCGGTCTATTTAAAATCTCTAAATTGGAAAAATCAGAATCTATTAATGATGAGCTCAGGAAATTTTGATGGAATGAAGTTTGAGGAACTGATAAATTAGAGCAAAAAAAACCACCCATATGGGTGGTTTTAATTTTTTAAAGATTGTAATTATCTTGACATCTTACCAGATAAAATACTTATAAGGTCAATTAATGTCCAGATTCCACAACCACCGAAAGTTAAAAGCATTAAGATGCCATTAGTAGTGTCACCTATCATAAACCTATGTATGCCTAAACCTCCCACTAACCAGCATACTGCTGCTAATCCCCAGTCAATATCAGGTGCTGGAGCTTCAATTGGTTGATTAATTAATTCAGTTCCATCAGGAGTAACAGGGAAAGAAGCATAAATTGTTGTAGTAATTGTAAATAATGCAATTACAATAAATAAGATTTTTTTCATGTTGAAATAATTTTGATTAATAATAAGCAATTATAAAAATAATTTTTGATTTAACCTCTAATAATATTAAGTATTCTTTTTATTTCTTTTATGTATGTAATTATCAATAAAGGAACTACTAGTAATGAGAGCTTATTAAACTGATAAGCTGCACTAAAATCAAGATGTATTAAATGTTGAATCGCTCTTGTCATTCCGCAACCAAAACACTCCCTATCGAAAATAACTATTGACAAACAAAGAGAGTCTCCAGAATCAAAGAATGTAGAAGGGAGAATAATTAATATTATAGGTACTAGTATTAATACTAGTAAATAAATTTTATAAATAATTTTCTTCATTTTATCTTTTTGTAAAAGTAATAAATCTAATTTATCTTTTTTAATTTTGCAGCATGAGATATTTCATTATTTTTTTTCTGTTGCTAGCAAACATTTGCTTTTCACAAGATACAGAGCACAATTATTTAGGCACTTTGCTTTTGCCAAACAATCAGGCAATAAGTTTTAGTATGCACTTTAATGAAGAAAATGGAGTGGTAGATGGTTATTCCCTTACTAATATTGGTAATCCTGATGAAACAAAAAGTGATTTGTCAGGTATTTACTTTAAGAAAGATAAATCTTTTCAGTTGCAAGAAACACAAGTTTTGAGCACAAATTCTGAAGCTGAATTAAGCACTTTTTGTTTTATTCATACTAATTTATCTTTTAAAGGGAAATTTGGTAGTAAAAGATTGGAGGGTGATTTTGTCGGCTTATATACTAGTAAAGATACTTGTGCTGAAGGAAAAATACTTTTGATGGAGCAAGAGAAATTGGAGAAAAAGATAAAAAAAGTTAAAAAGAAAATACATAAATTGGAAGAAAAACAAGCGGCTGTTTTGCTTACAAAACAACTAAAAGATGGAGATGATTTTGTAGTAAAATGGGAGGATGAGAACTTAAAACTTTTTATTTGGGATGCCAATAAAGAAGATGGAGATAGAATTCAGCTTGCAATAAATAATGAAATAATTTTGTATGATTATACCACCAAACGAAAGAGAAAAAAGATAAAATACAAGCTAAAAAAAGGAGAAAATATTATTGAGATAAAAGCACTTAGTTTGGGCAGTTCTCCACCCAATACAAGCAGAATTGAACTAGTGGACAGCAAAACCAAGTATCCAATTATCACTCAACTTACATTAGAAAAATCAGCAATTATCACCATTATGAAATAAGAAAACTAGTTTCTAGTTTTTGGAACCCACCCCCCCAGCCCCTCCTAAGTAAGGATGGGAGTTTTCTATATTTTTATCATCCTATTATAGCTTAGCAGGTCTGCTTTTTACAACAACTAACAACTATTCCCTATTTGTCTTTGTAAAAAATTTATTTTGAAGCAATCTATTTTTAGACTTCTCCACTGTTTTAGGGGAGACAGCTTTGAAAAAGCAGAGGGGTATAGAAAAAA
>CAYVKX010000136.1:0-3372 GCA_964452095.1 uncultured Weeksellaceae bacterium | reverse complement strand
CTGCCCACATTCTGTTTCGGCGAAGTAGTCTTTGCGGGAAGTTCAGAGGACGTCGGTGGAGCCTTCATCGGTGGAGCCGTTTGGGGAACCGGTGCAGCGTTTTTGGGAACCAGTGCAGCCTTTTTGTGAATCGGTGGAATCGTTGTGGGAAGCTTTTTGGCAGAAATGACCTCCTGGGTACTTGTGGGAATGTGCCTCCTGGGTTTTGGCCACATGGGTGAGGCCGCAAATTCGCGATCGCCTTGATCCCTCTCTGGTGAGGAGCGTGCAACTTGGCCGCCAGCCTGGCTTGGCTGAGAGTCTGGATTTGGCTGAGCGCCTGCACTTGGCTGAGAGCCATACCCCAGTTGTTTCAACAAGGCAATATCCTTTTCGATCGCAGTCCGATCCAAGAACTCTTTCAAAGTCATTATCGCCGTGCCATTGTGGTCAGCAACAACGTCTATCCACTGAATTGGCACGTCGCCTCGCCATTTCAGAAGAATTTCCCGCCTTCCCAACGACTTGTCCAGTTCATTTTGGTTGTCTGACACATTTTGTCTCTTGGGTGCACTGTTGATGAACTTCATCGCAAGCTGATATGAGCTCAGGTCGACCATGGCGTCCTCATCCATTGTACCTGAGCACCACCAATCCCAAATACGGATTCGCACCATGTATCCTGCCCCACACCGCTGGAGATTTCTATCCTCTGCCATCTTCATCCAGGATCGAGCTTTCCATGGATCACTGGAACAGTGCCAAAAGGGCGAGGTAAAGCCACTGCCTTCTTCAACTGCTTGCACAACGACTTCCTTGAATGCAGAAGTATAATGCCCAGGCATTGTAGAAGCCCAGTTCCCGGGTACCACATCTTTGAAGTCAGGGCGCATCGAGCGAAAGAGCTCGTCCAAAGGTTTGTGAGTACCCGGATGCATCGGCCAACGAGGTGGAGGATCCCTAAACGCGCGCATGTTCGCTGCACTTGGCTGAGAGCCACGCCCAATGACAATCAGGAGTGCAACAGAAAGGGTTGCAACAGAAAGGGTTGCAACAGACACAGCTTGAACATAAATGGAGCGTGTGCAGTAAATCCGCACAGATTTAAGTACGTACGACGTACTTCGAGTGCTATAGCAGTACATACCGAAACGATGAAACCTACGTACGTACGTACATACGTACAAACACACATAAGACGATACGTACAAACGGTCTTATTTCCCGATGCGCCAAATCCGAAATATAGAATCATATGCAGCAGTGATTCCTCACATATGGAGCTTCCGCATATAAATCTGAAACTCACGAAATATGACACATATTCTAACCAACTCCAGACATAACCAACTCTTACGAAATATTCCGCACCTTACAATTTTACGTACAGCTACGTATATTCAAATCCAATTTATCTGAAACTCCATATGCTCCAGATGACAAATCTGAACTCCATTTGGCAAGTCAAATGTGAACCCCAAAGCACAAATATGAGCATCCAAAACACAAATCTGAGCAAATGGAAACCCCAAATCAAACATCTGAGCATCCAAATCAAACATCTGAAACTCCAAATCAAAAATCTGAAACTCAAATCAAAAATCTGAAACTCAAAATCAACAATCTGAAACTCGAAATCCAAATGGAACAAATCAAAACAAAAACCGAAAACAAATAGAACATTTGGCTCATCACTAACCGTATATATATATACGGTTAGTGATGAGCCAAATGTTCTATTTGTTTTCGGTTTTTGTTTTGATTTGTTCCATTTGGATTTCGAGTTTCAGATTGTTGATTTTGAGTTTCAGATTTTTGATTTGAGTTTCAGATTTTTGATTTGGAGTTTCAGATGTTTGATTTGGATGCTCAGATGTTTGATTTGGGGTTTCCATTTGCTCAGATTTGTGTTTTGGATGCTCATATTTGTGCTTTGGGGTTCACATTTGACTTGCCAAATGGAGTTCAGATTTGTCATCTGGAGCATATGGAGTTTCAGATAAATTGGATTTGAATATACGTAGCTGTACGTAAAATTGTAAGGTGCGGAATATTTCGTAAGAGTTGGTTATGTCTGGAGTTGGTTAGAATATGTGTCATATTTCGTGAGTTTCAGATTTATATGCGGAAGCTCCATATGTGAGGAATCACTGCTGCATATGATTCTATATTTCGGATTTGGCGCATCGGGAAATAAGACCGTTTGTACGTATCGTCTTATGTGTGTTTGTACGTATGTACGTACGTACGTAGGTTTCATCGTTTCGGTATGTACTGCTATAGCACTCGAAGTACGTCGTACGTACTTAAATCTGTGCGGATTTACTGCACACGCTCCATTTATGTTCAAGCTGTGTCTGTTGCAACCCTTTCTGTTGCAACCCTTTCTGTTGCACTCCTGATTGTCATTGGGCGTGGCTCTCAGCCAAGTGCAGCGAACATGCGCGCGTTTAGGGATCCTCCACCTCGTTGGCCGATGCATCCGGGTACTCACAAACCTTTGGACGAGCTCTTTCGCTCGATGCGCCCTGACTTCAAAGATGTGGTACCCGGGAACTGGGCTTCTACAATGCCTGGGCATTATACTTCTGCATTCAAGGAAGTCGTTGTGCAAGCAGTTGAAGAAGGCAGTGGCTTTACCTCGCCCTTTTGGCACTGTTCCAGTGATCCATGGAAAGCTCGATCCTGGATGAAGATGGCAGAGGATAGAAATCTCCAGCGGTGTGGGGCAGGATACATGGTGCGAATCCGTATTTGGGATTGGTGGTGCTCAGGTACAATGGATGAGGACGCCATGGTCGACCTGAGCTCATATCAGCTTGCGATGAAGTTCATCAACAGTGCACCCAAGAGACAAAATGTGTCAGACAACCAAAATGAACTGGACAAGTCGTTGGGAAGGCGGGAAATTCTTCTGAAATGGCGAGGCGACGTGCCAATTCAGTGGATAGACGTTGTTGCTGACCACAATGGCACGGCGATAATGACTTTGAAAGAGTTCTTGGATCGGACTGCGATCGAAAAGGATATTGCCTTGTTGAAACAACTGGGGTATGGCTCTCAGCCAAGTGCAGGCGCTCAGCCAAATCCAGACTCTCAGCCAAGCCAGGCTGGCGGCCAAGTTGCACGCTCCTCACCAGAGAGGGATCAAGGCGATCGCGAATTTGCGGCCTCACCCATGTGGCCAAAACCCAGGAGGCACATTCCCACAAGTACCCAGGAGGTCATTTCTGCCAAAAAGCTTCCCACAACGATTCCACCGATTCACAAAAAGGCTGCACTGGTTCCCAAAAACGCTGCACCGGTTCCCCAAACGGCTCCACCGATGAAGGCTCCACCGACGTCCTCTGAACTTCCCGCAAAGACTACTTCGCCGAAACAGAATGTGGGCAG
>CAYVKX010000135.1:0-3411 GCA_964452095.1 uncultured Weeksellaceae bacterium | reverse complement strand
AGGATTTAGTTGGAATGATTCCTGGAATGGGTAAAGCTATGAAAGGTGTTGATATGGATGATGATGCTTTTAAAGGAATTGAAGCAATTATTCATTCTATGACTAAGCAAGAAAGAGAAAATCCAAAGCTATTGAATGGTAGTCGTAAAAAGAGAATTGCTAGTGGAAGTGGAACTACAGTTGTTGAGGTAAATCAATTGATTAAGCAATTTAGCCAAATGGGTAAAATGATGAAAATGATGCAAGGAGGAGGAGCCAAACAAATGATGCAAATGATGAAAGGGAAGGGTTAATGTAGCGATTTGATGATTAAATAAAGTAGTCAGAATACAATAATCAATAGATAGACTACAGAAACTTAAAAACCAATGGTTAATAAGCCAACAGCCAATCTAATACTACTAACAATCACCCTCTCTCCAATTCAATTACCTCTAAGTTTTTTATTTCTTTTCCATCAATAGTGAAGCGGAGCATGGTTTTTACTTTGTGCAATCCAGAATTTCCAGCAGCACCTGGGTTCATGTGAAGAAGCCCTAATTTCTTATCATTCATTACTTTTAAAATATGAGAATGCCCACAAATAAAAAGTGTAGGGGGGTTTTTGTAAATCCCCTCTCTTACTCTTCTATCATATCTTCCAGGATAGCCGCCAATATGGGTAATCCACACATCAACCTCCTCACATTTGAATATTTGATTTTCAGGGAATTCTATTCTTATTTTATGGCTATCGATATTTCCAAAAACGGCTTTAAGAGGTGCTATTTCTTTTAGTTTTTCAGCAATTTCTATTGAACCAATATCACCTGCATGCCATATTTCATCACATCTTTTTAGATGTGAAATAAACCTAGTATCGAGAAAATTATGTGTATCGGAAAGGAGTCCAATAACCTTCATTTAGCGGACAAGATTAAAGTAACCAACAAATTTGTGTGGCTTATCTTTCATATCGGTAGCAACAATGGCATAAGAATAAACGCCTCCTTGGGTTTTGTTTCCACTTATTGTTCCGTTCCAAAGATTATTCTCATCATCCGTAAGGAAAATAAGACCTCCCCATCTATCATAAATTCTCATTTCAAATTCTTTAATCCCATAAACAGAAGGACCAAAAACATCATTCAAATTATCCCCATTTGGCGTAAAAGCATCAGGAATATAAATGATAAACACAGGGTCGATAATAATGGTGTAAGAAATAGTATCCGTGCAACCAAACTCATTACTTACCGCTAAGTTAACTTTGTAATGTCCAGTATCTTGATAGGTGTGAATTAATTTTGAAATGGTATCATTTAGAATTGTTCCATCACCAAAATCCCAAATAGCAGAGTTATGCCCGAATGAAGCATTCATAAAAGTAATATGCGGATTATCCAAATCGGTTGGCTGAGGGAAAAATCCGAACTCAGCAAGAGGTAATGGGTTAACCGTAATAGTTGCATTTCCAGAATAAGTTCCATCACAGCCGTGAATATCTACAACATCAGTAATCATATAAACCCCCGCTTGATTGGTATTAATTTCAAAAGGACCATTTCCAGAAAGGGTAGTAGGCATAAAACCGTTGGTGTAAGTTACATTCACAAAAGTAGTATCATCAGTAATAATATCAATTGTTACTCTACTTCCATCATTACAAATATCTCCACCACCACTCATTATAGCATCTACTTTTTCGTGCACATCCACAATAGCAAAATCGTTTGCAGTATTATAGCAACTATTAGCATCCGTAATATCTACCAATTTATAAGTGGTGGTAGTAGTTGGGCTAAGCATTAGGATATTTACCCCAGAAGTACTAAAATTAGTAGAAGTAGGTGTTCCGTTTAAATTATAGTTTACATTGTAAGGAGCCAATCCGTTTTGAAGTGTAAATGCAATAGGAGTGTTTTCTCCCTCACAAATAGTTGTCGTTCCAGAAATAAGAGCAGTCGGTAAAGCATTTACAGAAATTATAGCACTTCCGCTTAAATTATTAAAGCAGCCATTAGCATCTGTTACATCAATTAAGGAATAAGTAGTATTACTGTTAGGTTTCACATACAAAGGAGCACCATTTACATTTCCATTGTTGTCCATTTGCCAATTAGAATTTGTTGTTCCATCATTTAAATTCACACTAAAAGGAGCAGTACCCACCAAGATGTTAAAGTTAAGCAAAGAACTATCACCAATACAGATAGCATTATTTCCATTAAGACTTAAATTTGGAAGAGGATTTACTGTTTTTTCTGCTATTCCATTTCCTGTGTTGCTGCAACCATTATTATCTGTAATTCCAACAATTGTATAGTTGGTATTACTTGTTGGATTATGAGAAATAGGCAAGCCAGAGATGTTATTATTTCCATTAGCATTTAAGCTAACATTAAAGTTATTTATTCCATCAGTATAATCTACAATAAATGGTGGGGAGCCAGAAAGCGTGAAAGCTAAATCGGAAAAATCACCAATACAAATGGTATCCAATCCTGAGATAGTTACCGTTGGTAAAGAGTTTATATTTATTATCAAGTCTGCTGAAGTGCTAGGGCAAGGTGCAGCCGTTACGGTATAAGTATAAGTTCCCGGAGTGGTAGTAGTAGGGTCAAAAATATTGGTAACCATATTTCCAACTGCATCTGTCCAAATTCCATTGGTATCAGGATTTCCTCCCAATAAACTTGTCATATTATAGGTTGTATTATTTGCACAGAAAGTAGCAGTAGCATTATTTCCTGCAGTTGAGCTTTGCATTACAGAGATTTGAGTAGTATCAGATAGAGGGTTGAAACATCCATTATCATCAGTAATATCTACCAATGTGTAAATTGTATTATTAGAAGGAGAAACTAGCAGCTGTCCAGTTGGCATTATACCCAAACTATCTAATAAAATATTAAAAGTATTGCCTCCATCAGAATAATTTAAAGAAAATGGAGCTTTACCAGTTAGAAAAAAGTTTAAAGGGGCATTTGTTCCAGCACAAATTAAACATGCTCCACTTATGTTAGCAGTTGGTAAAGGATTTACTATTATCAATTCATTTCCAGAAGCAGAATTCATACAATTAGCATCTGTTACATCAGTAATAAAATAGGTGGTATTTTGTATTGGACTAAAAGAAATTTGGTCTCCAGCCAAATAGTTTCCATTAACATCTAAAAGTGAAGTATAGTTTGTAGTGCTATCGGTAAAATTAACGGTAAAAGGAGGATTTCCAATCAAGTTAAAATTAAGAGTTGCACTATTTCCAATACAGACATCTTGCACTCCAGAAAGAGATGCGGCAGGAATGCTATTTACATTTACAACTACACTATTACTTCCTATACAGCCATTAATATCCGTACCAGTTACAGTATAATTTGTAGTAGAAGTTGGATTAAAAGCAATTCCATCAGTTACTCCATTATCCCA
>CAYVKX010000134.1:0-3495 GCA_964452095.1 uncultured Weeksellaceae bacterium | reverse complement strand
TGTAGTGAGTGTGAGGCTGATGATGGCTTAATTTATGAAGAGGGTTGCTTAAAATGTAAAAATTGTGGTTACAGTAAATGTGGCTAAAAAATTGCAAATATTAAAATTTAAAACCCGCTTTTTGCCGGGTTTTTTTATTGCTTTTTGTTTTATATATTGCTGAATGAATTTCATTAGAAAATCTAAATCTTTAATGGATGACTTTGTCTCTTTATTTTATCCGGAACTGTGCTTAATCTGCAATAACAATTTACTGAAATTTGAAGAATGTATATGCATAAGTTGCTTGCACCAAACGCCAAGAACGGATTGCTTTTTAGAGACAGAAAATCAGGTCAGTAAAAAATTCTGGGGAAGAATAAAGTTGGAAAATGCAGCTGCACTTTTCCAATTCAATAAAGATGGGAATGCACAAAAACTCATTCACAAATTAAAATATGAAGATGGAAAAAGTACAGGAATATTTTTAGGAAAACAGTTGGCTTTCGCCATAAATGATTCTGATTTTTTTAATGATATTAAAGTAATAATTCCTGTCCCTTTACATCCTAAAAAAGAAAGATTAAGGGGCTATAATCAATCTGATTTTATTGCAAAAGGAATAAATGAAATTCTAAAAATAAAAGTAAACAAAAAATCATTACTCAGAATAGAAAATACTGATTCTCAAACAAGAAAAAAGCGGTTTAGTAGATGGAAAAACATGATGAATTCTTTTGCCTTGAAAGATGCTCGCAGACTAAAAAATAAACACATTTTACTTATTGATGATGTGGTTACAACTGGCTCAACTCTGGAAGCTTGTGCTCAAAAACTGCAAGAAATTGAAGGAGTAAAAATAAGTATTGCTACAATTGCAGTAGCCTAAAAGAAAGTTTTGAGTTAAAAATAACTAGCGAGAAGTTGTGGAATTTTATTCGTTTATTTGTAGAGATGAAAAAACTGCTTCAAATCTTTAGTGTTTTATTCCTTACCTCTTGTGCAAATATGGTTGTGCCAACTGGTGGGAATAAAGATGTCAAATCGCCTGAATTGCAAAGAATAAACAGCACTGAGAACATGAAACATTCTTATAAAAAAATTATTTCTTTTGAGTTTGATGAGTTTATTGTTCTGAATAAATGGGAAGAAAATTTCTACATCTCTCCCCCTATTAAAAAACGAATTCAAAAGAAGATAAAAGGGCAAACGCTTAATCTTATTATTGAAGACACTTTAACTGAAAACACTACTTACAATTTAGCTCTTAATTCTTGTATTAAAGACTTAAATGAAGGGAATATATTAGACACACTTAATTATACTTTTTCTACATCTGATGTTTTTGACACCCTTACTTTGAGTGGAAATCTGAAAGATGCTTATACACTAGATGCAATAGAAAATGCTTGGATTATGCTTTTTGCAGAAAATAGAAATGACACTATTATTTTTAAAGAAAACCCGAATTACATTGCAAAAACAGATAAAAAAGGATACTTTAATTTCCCAAATTTGAATAACAAAAACTATAAAGTAGTCGCATTAACTGATTTTGATTTTATCTATAATATTGAAGAAAAAATTGCTTTTTTAGATAACACAATAAATGCTGAAAGAGATAGTTCAATTACACTTTTTGCATTTGATCCTTTCATAGAAATTGATAGCATTATTAATGATACAACTGCAATCACTACTGATAGTTTAGTAAGTGATACACTTATAAAAGAAGAAATAGCATACGGAAAACTAGAAATAATTTGCAAGCAAAACACTACTTGCATTTTTCAACTTCTGAAAAATAAAAAAGTTGTAAAAGAGTTTGTTTTTAGTGAGCCTCCATTTGTATTAGATAATTTAGTTGCAGGTAAATATCAGTTAAAATATATTGTTGATAGCAACCAAGATGGAGAATGGACAACTGGAAGTTGGATAAATAAAGTACAGGCAGAGCAAGTTAAAAATTACCCATCAGAAATAACGATTCGAGCTAATTGGGATTTGGAATTAGAGTGGATTATTGAAGAGTAAAATCATCTCTATCTTGCAGGAAATTCATTTGCCTTCTTTTTAATTTCAAATCATCTAAGCTAATTTCAATTTGCAGAACTTCTTCAGTATTTTCCTTAGCTGAAAGCAACTCTTTACCAAAAGCATCAAAAACTTTTGTGTGCCCGTTAAATGGGATTCCATTTCCATCCTCTCCTATTCTATTTAATCCAATAGTATAGCACTGGTTTTCTATGGAACGAGCTTTTAAAAGCGTATCCCAAGCCTCAATTCGTTTTACGGGCCAGTTTGCTAAATAGACAAGCACATCATAGTCCACATTATTTCTACTAAATACAGGGAAACGTAAATCATAACAAATAAGAGGGCAAATTTTCCAACCTTCTAAATTTACAATCAAACGCTTATCTCCTTTTGAAATGTATCTTTCTTCCTTTATTAAAGAAAATAAATGTCTTTTATCATAAGTAGAAATCTGTCCCTCTTTACTAATCCAAACTAACCTATTATAAACTTTACCATCCTCATTTATCATTAATGAGCCTGCAATAGCACATTTCTTTTTTTCTGATATTTCTTTCATCCAACTAACTGATTTTCCATTCATTGATTCAGACAAATGATTAGATTTTGGACAGAAAGAAGTGTTGAACATCTCGGGTAGTAAAATTAAATCAGTTTCTTCAATATCAAAAATCTGTTTATCAAAATGATTTAAATTTGCATCCACATCTTCCCAATGAAGATTAGATTGTATTAAGGATATCAAAAGTGATGCTTTCATGCAGCAAACATAATAATTTGCAATAAACTACAGATATATAGGCTATCATTTGTAATATACTTACACTTGCAAAACAATATTACTATATGACATTTGAAGATTTAAAACTACATAACTCATTGCTAAAAGCAGTGAAAGATCAAAATTACGAAACTCCAACATCAATTCAGGAAAAGGCCATTCCGCTTATCTTAGATAGAAATGATGTTCTAGGAACAGCTCAAACAGGAACAGGAAAAACTGCTGCTTTTTCATTGCCCATTTTACATCATTTGGAAAACGAATCTCAAAACCAAGGGAGGAGAAAAGTAAAGGCACTTATTGTAACTCCTACTAGAGAGCTTGCAATTCAAATTGCTGAGAATTTTACTGATTACTCAAAATATAACTCTATTAAAAATACGGTTATTTATGGAGGGGTTAAACAAATGAAACAAGTAAAAAGACTTGATTCGGGAGTTGATGTTTTAATTGCAACTCCAGGTAGATTGCTTGATCTTATCGGGCAAGGATACATAACGCTAAGAGATGTAAAATACTTTGTATTAGATGAAGCTGATAGAATGTTGGATATGGGTTTTATTCATGATATCAAAAAGATAATAAAAATGCTTCCTCAGAAAAGACAATCTCTTTTCTTTTCGGCTACTATGCCAAAAAATATTTTAGAGCTATCAAAAACAATTGAGAATATTAAAACATACAACAATTCTCATATC
>CAYVKX010000133.1:885-3497 GCA_964452095.1 uncultured Weeksellaceae bacterium | reverse complement strand
TCATTCAGTTTCTTTTTTGCCGCTTCTCTTGCTACTTTTTGTGCTTTTTTCTTTTCTGCTTTTTCTTTCGCTTCTGCTAGTTTATGCGGTTGTTCATCTAGAGCGCCAGACGCAGTAAGTTCATCATGTGCAACATTTTGGTCTTCATTAAAAAGCGCTTTTGCTGAGTCTGTGTCATTTTCTTGATTCAACATGATCAACCCCTTAATTGATTAGCGCTACTCTGTTGATCGATTGGTGACTTTGCCCTATTAGCAGCACCTGTAATTCTGTTCAACTCTTCCTGAGTTTTTTCTCTGAGTTTTTTCTCTTTTTGGGTTTTCTTTCTCTCGGCATCTAGTTTCATTCTATGTTCTTTGGCTGCCGTCATTGCAGCTATCTCTTCTTTTTTAGCTGCCTCGGCTATTTTCTCAGCATCGTGAAGCAGTTGGATCACATCATACATGTCTTTGTTATAAAGTTCTTTAAATCTATTGTCATCCATCGATGCTGGCTTTTTATCTGCATTTGGAACTTTTTGTGGTGGTGGCGGTGGTTTTATGAAGTTGCTGGAGTCGTCGTATATTTTATCATCACCTGCAATCACTTGAGTAAAGTAGTCTACATTGTTGTCGTCGTCATCTTTGACATCTGTTTTGAGTGATTTCATTCGGTTTATTTTTGCTTGAGTCGGATCAGTAAGTTTCTCAATATCTTTTTCCGACTTCAGATTTGTTACTCGCTCATCTAGCTTTAAGTTTGCAAACTGATCAGATGTTTTGCAGTCCCCATAATCCGCTATACTGTCTCTGGTAAGAACAAGTTTTATATAACGCTGAACTTGTTTGGCTGGTAGGACACCAGCTTTAACAATTTTATCAGTGAAGTTTTTACCCAATTTTATTTTGGCTTCCAATAGAATTTGGCCCAACTCAATGTAATAGATTAGAGATTTTCTATCAGTTTTATAAGAATCTGTTAGTATGGCGTTGATTTTGTCGGTTATATCAACCACATATTGATCCAACACTTTGCCTTTTTTCAACTCTGTTAAAAGTGTAGCTTTTTTGTTTTCGTCTGAACTCATTTTACCCCTCCCCTAGTTTATAATGCGACATCAGGTCGCATTATTTGACATTTTCATAATTTGTTTTAAAGGACATTTCATTCACCGATCATGAATTTGTCCCGTTTTTTGTAGCTTCTCACCGGCGTCTTCTGGATTTTCCAAGCTTCTTGACACCAAAGACACTGCTTGAGGGGGTTTGGGGAGCAATGGAACCACCAACCGACTTAAGACACAGGTTTTGAGCTTTTGAGTTAAAAGCTATGTCAGAGACTAACGACATCGTTCAGAAAACGGTATTTGCTGGTTTTTTGAGTGGTCGAGAGCGTTATTTCCGGCAAAGTGAAAGTCAGGAAACAACCCCAGAAAAACTGACTAACCACTGTAATCAAAAACGGTCAAAACGAGTCGCATAATTGGCTATATGTTAAAACACTAAATTCTTAAGTGGGTAGACTGTTCCATTGCTCCCCGAACCCCTTGAGGCGGAAACCTCCTTGTCTGTGCCAGTTTTGGCGTATAATACAGCCAAGTGTCGTTTCGTTCAACTTTCCCACCGCTTTCCAGCCACATTTGCGACAGACATCACCTAGGCGGCGCACATTGCCATCTGTGTGGTGGCTGGCTTGTCCGTTGCTTTTCCTCTGTGGGTATGGGAATTTGTCCGAGTGAAGCTGCAAAAGAGATTATCAGAATAAAAGATTATGAAGGCTCCTTATGCCGTGCTTCAATGCGTGGACATTTACATGTGGTCAAATTCCTTGTTAAAAAAGGTGCTGATCTATCAAAAATATTTACCGTTAACATAGAAAGATGGAAGGAGAAAAAGATGTGTGCCGCTATGTGCGCAAAAGAAACTTTGGATTCATTAAAACGGAGTTCAAAGCAGGCTGGCGTATCTGATTCATATATTAATCGTTTAAAACCAGAAATTGCTAATTTTGAGAAAGTATATAATTATCTTTTTAATAAAACGACTGTATATTATCCTGAATTGTTCATTTAGCGGGATTATCAGAAACGGCAAATTGTCCGGTTCTAAGACCATGTTCATAAGGAGTTTATACGGGACAAGTTGACATTCATAATCATTCAAGAATGTTTGAATATTTTTCTCCATTTTATCAACATTTTCCAGTTTTTGTATAAATAGATATACCATTACACCACCAACTGTAATGCATGGGCTGAATTAACTATTTTGCATCATAGACGAACCACCAACCCGTCTATGATGCAAACCCTTCAAACTCCCCCGATTATCCAGACCAACACCAAAATATTTTATATCTGATAAATCCAATGTTTCAGTATGGTTAGAACCTTTTTGTGATGATGCAGATTTGTGTCAAACAATTATATACCCTTTTGAGGATGATTTTTAATTTCACTGACATAAATAAATCTAGTTAATTTATTTAAAGGTTGGTGGCCTCATGAAAAACAATAAGAACAATGCTAAAACTGTATCTATAGACTCAGAAGAAATTCAAGTTAGAAATCATGGTGACTTTTATGTCTGGAGAGATCTGTATACACCAAATGGATGGATTGGTGATAAGGTAAT
>CAYVKX010000133.1:0-875 GCA_964452095.1 uncultured Weeksellaceae bacterium | reverse complement strand
CAAACAGTGAGTATTCAAATGAAACAAGAATTGTAGACAAAACAAATTTATCAAGAGATCTGTTTCATACCAGTCTTCATGGTGGATTCTCATACAAATATAAAGGAAAGATCCGAACCAGTAAGAGAAGCATATTATTTAAAATTGCTGGGTTACTGTCATATCGTAAACTCAGTGATAGATTAAAATGTCAAGCTCGGGATAAAATTGTGGAGTATCTTAAATCAAGTGGAGCAAATTACAAATACAAGAAAATTGATGTAGCATTTGATATGGAGCTAGAAGATATTAAGAAATATGATATAGACAATTTCTTTCTTCTCCAATTATCCAAGTCCGTGAAAATCAACAGTCCATTCAAATATTTTGAAAAGGATGGATCTAGAACCTACTATTTACTATCAACAATAGACCCGATTATAGATACATACCTCTACCTTAAACATGTAAAAGAAGGGTTAAGAAGAAGGTTCATATTACGGTTAGAGATATCCTATAATAAACTAACTGATTTTGGTGATAATCCAGACAAGATTATCAATTATATTGAGCAAGACCTTAAAACCAAGAAATTATTATTTTTTGAAAATGTTGATGCCGGTAATAGTTTCAAACAACATTACCAAAATAACATTCAAGAAAACATACAACGAAATAATATTAAAAAAAGTAAATCAGATAATGTTCCTAAGATGCTGCTAAGAAAGATAAAATCTAAAGCTGACGATGAGTTTGAGTTAGTCTTATCAGATGAAATCAAAGACCATATCAGACATGTGTTGACCCGGGAGGAAACGAAAAAGGTTGAACTTGAACCTACCAGAAAGGCATTAACTACACCTATCCGAAAGGATAATATAGGTAAAATGGAATAA
>CAYVKX010000132.1:0-3512 GCA_964452095.1 uncultured Weeksellaceae bacterium | reverse complement strand
ACAAATATTAATTATCTTATCTCTTATTTCCTTCTCTTTTGAAACATTACCAAATTTAGACTCTAAATACAAAACAATACTTGATACTTTTGAAGTATTTAGCGTAATAGTTTTTAGTGTTGAATATCTACTAAGGGTTTTCCTCACAAAACCAATTTGGAAATATATTTTTAGTTTTTTTGGAATTATAGATTTTCTTTCAGTTCTTCCTTTTTACCTAACTACCGGAATAGACTTACGATCCATTAGAATATTTAGATTATTTAGACTTTTTAGAATCTTCAAATTATTCAAATATAATACCGCATTAGATAGAATTAGTACAGCATTTAATGAAATCAAAAATGAACTAGTAATATTTATGGTTGCAACTGTTTTTATGCTCTATATATCCGCAATAGGAATTTATTACTTTGAAAATCAAGTACAACCCGAACAATTTAAATCTGTTTTTCATTCAATGTGGTGGGCAGTAACAACCCTAACAACTGTTGGTTATGGAGATATGTATCCAATTACAGCTGGAGGAAAACTTTTTACAACAGTAGTAGTATTTATTGGAATGGGAATGGTAGCTATACCGACAGGACTACTAGCATCAGCTTTCTCTAAAACATTTAAAAACAAATAATTATGGGTAAAAAATATGGAATTTCATTTAGTTTAAGCAGATTAATAGGAGTTCAAACAGTTAAACAAAAAGTAGCTAGAAAGACTGGAGTACCAACTACAAAACTTGGTTTCCAAAGAAAGATTGGTGCATTTATATTAAGTTTATTGTTTGGTAAGAAATAGTGAAAAATCTAATCAAAATATTCCTTTTTCTCCCTCTATTTACCTTTGGGCAAAACACCTATGAGATAGCAGTACTCAAGTACAATGGTGGTGGCGATTGGTATGCCAACCCTACTGCTTTGCCAAACCTTATTGCTTTTGCAAATGAGAACATAGGCACAAATATCAAAGCAGCCCCAGCAACAGTAGAAGTAGGTAGTAGTGACATTTTCAATTATCCTTTCCTACACATGACAGGACACGGAAATGTAGTTTTTAACGCTAGTGAAACTGAAAATTTACGCAACTATCTTTTAGGGGGTGGTTTCTTACACATAGATGATAATTACGGAATGGATGCTTTTGTCCGCACAGAAATTAAGAAGGTTTTTCCAGCAACTGAATTAGTGGGATTACCAACTAATCACCCTATTTTTCATGGAAAATATAAGTTTCCAAATGGCTTGCCAAAAATACATGAGCATGATGCAAGCCCCTCACAAGCATTCGGTATTGTTATTGATGGGCGTTTAGTCTGCCTTTACACTTATGAATCAGATATTGGGGATGGTTGGGAAGATGCAGAAGTCCATAATGATAGTGAATATATCAGACAAAAAGCACTTCAAATGGGAGCAAATATTTTGGAGTATGTATTCTCTAATTAACTAATGTGCTGATTTGGTAATGTGTTAATCAGCACATCATCAAATTAACTCATTATTGTTTATCATCTTACTTTTCCTGCTGAGCAAAACTAAATCAAAAATTAAAAGAAATAGCGCAATAGATAAAAAGAGTTGAAACCTATCTTTATAGTCGGTAAAAATCATAGTGCCGATTTCTTTTTTTTCCATCTTATTTATTTCTGCAAAAAGGGCAGAAAGTCCGGCCTGTGTATTGTTCGCTCTCACATAAGTTCCCTTTCCAATAGATGCAATCTCTTGCAGCATTTGCTCGTTTAGTTTGCTAATAACAGTATTCCCTTCTTTATCTTTTCTATACCCTGTATTATTTCCATATTTATTGTAAATAGGAATTGGCCCTCCTTTACTCAAGCCCATTCCTAAAGTATGTACAAATACTCCTTTTTCATTTGCTAATTTTACTTGCTCCAAAGCTTCATCTTCATGGTTCTCCCCATCAGTAATTATAATGATGGCTTTGTTTTGTCCGTTTTTCATATCAAAGGAACGCATACTAAGGGCAATCGCTTTACCAATAGCAGTTCCCTGAGTGGGAACAATATTTGTATTTACAGTGGAAAGGAAAAGTTTTGCAGCAGAATAATCGGTGGTGATGGGCAGTTGCACATAAGCATCTCCAGCAAAAACAATCAGCCCAATTCTATCTCCTTGCAATTTGTCAATTAGTCGTGAAATGGCCTGTCTTGCTCTTTCCAATCGGTTAGGTTTTATGTCCTCAGCCATCATACTGTTAGATAAATCCAAGGCAATCATCAAATCGACTCCTTCTCTTTTTACTTCCTCCATTTTGGTACCAATTTGAGGGTTTCCTATTCCAATTATTAAAGATGCAATACAAAGAAAAAGCAGTGTAAATTTGATATTTTCTCTTCTTTTTGAATAGGTAGGAATTAGTCCTTTTATCGTTAGTTTATTTCCAAAACTTTCAAATGCATTGCTTTTCCATTTTCTGTAATAAATAAAGAGTAAAACAATGCCAATAAGCCCATAAAGCAAATTTAAAAATTCTATATTTTCGTATCGGAGCATTTATGGAATGGATTTTATGAAAGTGGTTTTCAAAACAAAAGAAAGACAAAGAAAAAGCAAAGCCCATAATGCGAAAGGTAAAAATTCCTCTTTTCTTTTGTGGTACTCTGTTGTTTCTATTTTTGATTTTTCCAATTTATTAATATCTTCATAAATCTCTTTTAAGGATTTGTTATTGGTTGCTCTGAAATATTTTCCATCTGTAATAGTAGCAATGTCTTGCAAGGTTTTTTCGTCAATTTGCACTTCAATATCTTGGTATTGCACCCCAAAAGGAGTTTGAAAAGGGTAGGGGGCATAACCCTTAGTTCCCACTCCAATTGTATAAACTCGGATGCCAAACTTTTCTGCAATTTCGGCAGCAGTAAGTGGTGCCACCAACCCCTGATTGTTCACGCCATCAGTAAGTAAAATAATAACTCTACTAATTGCTTTACTATCTTTCAAACGATTTACGGCTGTAGCCAAGCCCATTCCAATGGCGGTTCCATCTGCAATCATTCCACTTTTTATATCCTTAAACAAATTGATAAGTACATTATGATCGGTGGTGAGGGGGCATTGGGTAAAACTTTCGCCACTAAAAACTACCAAGCCAATTCTATCATTCACTCTTTTTGATATAAAATCAAGCGCTACATCTTTAGATGCTTCCAAACGGTTGGGTTTTAAATCTTCTGCTAGCATACTTCCAGAAATATCCATAGACAAAATAATGTCAATTCCTTCTGTGGTGGTATCCTCCCAACTAGAAGTAGATTGCGGCCTTGTAATTGCAATAATAAGAAAAGAAGCTGCTAAAAGTTTCAATAAAAAAGGAAGGTGAATGAGTCGGTTTTTTATCGTTTTCTTCTTTCCAATTCCACTTGTGTAGGAAAATAGAATATCCGATTGTATGTTTTTTCTTTGCAAAAAATACCAGATTCCAATTGCTGGAATCAGCAATAAAAGATAAAAATATTCAGGATTTACAAATGCAATATCAGTCATTTTTTATTTCCC
>CAYVKX010000131.1:0-3515 GCA_964452095.1 uncultured Weeksellaceae bacterium | reverse complement strand
TATTTGGCTGGGCTCATGGTGTTTCTGAATCAACTATGAAAGCCATGTCTAACGCATCAATAACTGATTATATTTATTTTGGTGCCGAACATATGATTACGGGTTATGATCATATTTTATTCCTAATTGGAATCGTGTTTTTTCTCACAAAATTTTCTGATATTTTCAAGTTCATTACTGCATTTACAATTGCACATTGTATTACCCTTATTTTCGCTACTTTTTACGGAATTACAGCTAATGCTTATCTAGTTGATGCCGTTATTGCTTTTAGTGTAATCTACAAGGGTTTTGAAAATCTAGATGGCTTTAAAAAGTGGTTTTCAGTAAAAACACCCAATATTATTTTAATGGTTTTTGGCTTTGGATTGATACATGGTTTTGGTTTATCAACAAAACTGCAAGAAGTAGCAGTTGCTTCCTCTATTGATTTATCATTAATGCAAATTCTATCATTTAACTTAGGAGTTGAAATTGGTCAGATTGGAGTTTTGATAATCGTGTTTCCATTGCTTTCACTTATAAAAGGAAAGTCATTTAATACAATCTCAAAAGCTACAAATTGGATATTAGTTGTAGCGGGTATAGGTTTATTAGTTTTCCAACTTAACGGTTATTTTTCTGATGATGGGCATCATCAACATGAACTAGAACCTAAAGAAGAACAACACTTTGAGACTGAAAGCCATGAACATTCTCATGAAGGTGGACATTCGCATAGTCATTAAACTAAGTTTTTTAAAATAAAAGATTCCTTAAATCCAATTTACTATGCTTAGCATAGTATTTAAATTATTGTTAGTTATTTTTGTTGCATGAAAAAACTATTACTCCTTTTTATTGCACTAACAACACTTACCAATGTTAGTTATGCTTCTTTTCCAATTACAGAAAATGATATTGAAATAATTACCTCCAACTTTGATGATCCAGGTGATGAAGAAGAAACTGAAGATCCTGCTTGGTGGGTATTAATATATATCCTTAATGCTATTATTCTTATTAGTGGTACCTATCTATTGCTCAGAACATTTTGGAGAGGATGGAGAAAAAGAAAATGGTGGGCAAGAAAACTAGTACCATTGCTACTATTATGTTTGCTTCCAACATTCCTCATTCCATATGTAGGTCCCTTAATTTCAATAGCATTATTAATAATATTAGGGATAATAATGCTTATAAGGAAATTGATGGGGAAAACTATTACCTGGTAGTTTTCAAATAAAGTCGTTCTACTTTTTCTCTTGCCCAAGGAGTTCTTCTTAAAAACTTTAGGCTAGATTTGATAGATGGATTAGAGTTAAAGCAATTAATTCTTATCTCTTGCCCTAGTTCTTCCCAGCCATATTCTGCTACCAGAAACTCAAGGATATCAATTAATCTTTTTCCATGCAAAGGGTTATTTGGTTGTTGTTCTCTACTCCCCACAACCTTGTATGTAGAGGATTTCAAAATCAGAAACTATTAAGGTAGTTTGTTTTTCTACAACTTCTTTTTTTAGGTGCCCTATCATTTTGCACTCCATTGGGAAATATTCCATTTCACAAACTGCTAAATAAAGCTCAACTAATTCTTCCATGTTTTCATTTGGAAACTCCAAGTCATATTCCTCAAGGGTTGTTTCATCTTTAAAAATATGTTGTCCTTCTCCATATACCCACCAACCTTGGTAATCTTTTTGTTCAGTATTTTCAACCACAATTTTCATTCCGCTTTTCTGTTTTTCATCTGAAGAAACATCAACCTTCATTTGTATAGTGCAAGAAGAAAGTGTGAGGAATAATAGTAATAGCACAACTCCAATCCCTCTTCCCAGATTAGCGTTTTTATAAATAGTCTTACATCTTAAATCTAACATCTCAAATCTATCTTTTATAAAAATTCATTTCATCCGTATATCTCCAAGCTTTTTCTGGCATCAAATACGAAACATCTTTCCCATCTTTTATAGAATTTCGGATAAAAGAAGCTGAAATTTCCATTTGAGGAACGCCATTTACTATATGTATATTTTTGTGCGATCCATTAATTTCAAAACCTGGCCTTGGATACACATAAACAGAATAATCCTCCAAAATTTGTTCATAATTTTTCCACTTATGAAAGTTTTGCAAATTGTCAGCTCCCATAATAATTGCGTACTCATTTTCTGGATGATCCTCTTTTAATCGTACCAATGTATCAATGGTATATGAAGGTTGTGACATCTTAAATTCTATATCAGAAACCTCTAACTTATTATTGTCTTGCACCTCAGCTCTAATAATCTGTAACCTATGGTTTTGATCTAGTAAACTCTTTTTTTCTTTAAAAGGATTTTGAGGAGAAACTACAAACATTACTCTATCCAAATCAGAAAATTCTGCCATATAAGAAGCAATAACTTTATGCCCAATGTGCATAGGATTAAAACTTCCAAAAAACAGACCAATCTTCATTTTATGAGTTTATAAAATTTGAAATTACCTCCATTGTTTCTTCACAAGCTATCTCAAAATCATCATTTAAAATTACTGCATCAAACTCCTGATTTCTTGATATCTCCTCCTCTGCTTTATTTAGTCTTATTTCAATTTTCTCTTCTGATTCTGATCCTCTCCCACTTAATCTTTCTCTTAAAACATCTACTGAAGGTGGCATAATAAAAATAGATAAGCATTCACTTGGATATTGCTTTTTTATGTTGAGACCTCCCACTACATCCACATCAAAAATTACTGCTTTTCCTTCTTTCCAAATTCTCTCTACTTCTGATTTTAGAGTTCCGTAATATTGATTGGAATAAACTTCTTCCCATTCCAAGAACGCATTTTCTTCTATCTTATTTTGAAAACCTTGAACACCTAAAAAATGATAATCTTTTCCATCAATTTCATTCTCTCTTTTTTCACGGCTACAAGCAGAAACTGAAAAAGAAAGTTCACTCCTATTTTTGAGTAAATGATGAAGAATTGAAGTTTTTCCTGCCCCAGATGTTGCTGATATTACAATGAGCTTTCCCACTACAAAATTTTTAAAAGTTGTTCTTTAATTTTCTCTAGCTCGTCTTTCATTTGTACAACAATTTTTTGCATTTCTGCATCTGATGATTTGGAACCTATAGTATTTATCTCTCTACCTATTTCTTGTCCAATAAAACCAAGTTTTTTACCATTTGGTGAATCCGTTTTCATAGTTTCTAAAAAATAACTCAAGTGTGCATCTAAGCGAACTTGTTCTTCAGTTATATCTTGCTTTTCTAAGTAGTAAATAAGTTCTTGCTCAAATCTATTTTCGTCAATATTCTTGCTGTCTATTTCAGCTAATTTATCTGCAATACTTTTCTTTACTTTTTCAATTCTTCCTTTTGCAAAAGGTTCGATTTCTTTTAATAATTCAGATAACTTATTAATTCTAGAAGTAACATCTTCTTCTAATTTCTTTCCTTCATCTAATCTGAATTGTAAAATATTTGCAATTGCAGTATCAACTCCTTTTGCAATTGCCGACCATTCATCTTCAGTTGCCTTCTCCTC
>CAYVKX010000130.1:0-3575 GCA_964452095.1 uncultured Weeksellaceae bacterium | reverse complement strand
TTCTCCACTGTTTTAGGGGAGACAGCTTTGAAAAAGCAGAGGGGTATAGAAAAAAACTAGCAACTAAAAGCCAGAAAATAAAAACTATTTTATATATTAGCCAACCGAATTAAAGCCGTATTGTGCAAAACTTTACAACATATATAAGTAGGCAAATGCAAGAATCTTCATTTTTGCAATACGCAATACGCAATACGCAATACGCACAGCTTAACTTCTCACTTTACAGGGGAGAACCCAAGAATTGGGAGAGGGTATAATTTGTGTTACTATTCAAATCTCTCCTATAATGCAGAGGATAAGTTAGTAAAGCATGAATTATTGGTAAATTAATTTCCTCATTGTGCTTACTAAACTAAGTTTTTCTTCAAGAGTTAATGATTTTGAAAAATTTGCAAACTCATGATTAAATAGAGGTTTTAATTTTGTTAGTTCTTTTATCCCTTTATTCGTTATTTTTATTCTTTTGGCTCGTTTATCTTCTAGGTCATCATACTCTTCAATTAACTCTTTTGTAAGTAATCTTTTGATGATTTCAATACCAGTTGGGGCTTCAAGGTTATGCATTTCTACTATTTCCATTTTTCTAAATGAATCAACTTGCTCTAGGTGAAGTAAAAAACTATACCCATCCATTGATGATAATTGTGATTGTGAAATCACAAACTTTGTTCGTTTCTTAATTTCTTTATTTAGCATTGAAATTTGAAATGTAAGCATCAAATCTAAATGGTCTTTATGTTTTTCTATTTTATCTGATTTGAAATATTTCCCACTAAGCCATATTACAAAGTCTTCTATTTTATCTGACTTAATTGATTTTGAGAATTCATCTAATTGGTCAATTAAAGTATGTATAAGTTTAGTTTTCATTTTTTATAATGTTATTGAACAAAAATACAAAATATTATTGTGTTATTAAAATAAAAAGTATACTTTTGCATCATAAACATAATATTAATTTAAAATTACTACAAAAATGAATGAAATTAAAGAATCAAAAATGAAGAAAAAGAAAGTCTGGTTATTAATATCAGGTGCAGTCTTGTTTGTCGTGCTTATATCGTTCTGGCATCACAGTCAGAGCTATTGTTCAAACAAATGTCATATCTCAGCTGTACATGGGCATAGTGTTCATGGACATGATATGCATGGGTATGCTATGTGTGGTAAATCTGCACATGATTCGCATGGTGTTCACGGATATGGTAAAGGTGTTCATAGTGACCATGGAATGAGTCATGACAGTCTTAGTGTTCACGGTAAAGGTGTTCATGATGTGCATGGTATTCACGGACATGGTGTGCATGGTAAAGGTGCTCATAGTGGCCATGGAATAAGTCATGACAGTCTTAATGTTCACGGTAAAGGTGTTCATAGTGGCCATGGAATAAGTAATGACAGTCTTAGTGTTCACGGTTAAGGTGTTCATAGTGGTCATGGAAAAAATCATGAAAAGCATCAAGACAAAAAGTAAAAACAAGTAAAATAAATTTAAATTATTAACCAATACATTTTATATTATGACTTACATTAGTGATGCTCAAAAATTAGCTTTCGTTAGAGAGATGAGCGAAATTCTTAACAACAATGCAGCTGCTTTATTAGCACAAGGTTATGACCCTGCCGCAAAAGTAACTGAACTGCAAACTCAAGGGGGTGCTGCCGAATTAGCTGAGGCAAATCAGCAACAAGCACAAGCAGATGCCAAACAGGCAACTATCAATGCTACTTCTTCCAGAGATACTGCTTACAATAATGCTTCAGCAACTGTGGAGATTATGGTGGGGCTACTCGGTAAGGATAACCTTATAGTGCAAGAAATAAAAAGCCTAAGAGGAGAAATGAATAGATAATCAAAATTCTTGTTTTTACATCAAAATTAATGGGTAGTCAGTTTGGCTACCCATTTTTGTATCCTGCCTACTTGGGTAGGTGCTAAATCAGTAGTGGTAGTTGTCTTTCCTACTGTGGTAGTTGTTTTATCAGTAGTGGTAGTTGCCTTAGCTACTAAGGAAGTTAGCCTTTCAGTATTAGAAGTTAAGCCATCAGTAGAGGTAGGAAACCTTTCTTTCTTAGTAGTTAGCCTGCCAGTATAAGAAGTTGTCATTTCAGTAGAGGTAGTTCTTTTAGCAGCTTTGGTTGTTTCTTTCTCAGTCGTGTTTTTTTACTGATTTCTGACTCCTGACTTCTGCCTACTCCCTTCTGATTCCTTTCTTTTTACCTCAAATCAATTACTTCTACATCAGCATATTTGCTAGTATCAAAAGTAAAAGGGGCAACTTCCATATTAGTTTTAAAACTTAAAATATTGTAGGTGTAAAGCCCACCGTTTTTATCATAAAGCTCTAAAATATGTATTTGGTTTTTTATGGCGTTTATCGTTAGGCGAATTTTCATAATCGGACCGCTCTCTTTTGGGAACAAATCAATAATGTGCATTCTTGCTCCTCCAATTGCTTTTGCCTCCACATAGGCATTTTTGTAGTCCTCATTATAAACGGTAAAAAGTTTGTTGGGGCTAAGAGCATCTTCATCTTCTGCATCATAATCCATTATTTGCACCTCATTCATTTCTTTCAAATGCACCCAATGAGTAGTGCCATTATTTACAATGAGCTGCTGAGGAATATCAACACGAAAATTTTCTCCTTCTAATTCTAAAGTGCCTGTGCTTTTCTCATTTATCCCAGCACTTTTATTGCTAAAAATATTCTCAAATTCTATTTTTATTGAGGTATAACTTTTAGTGGTTTCACTTAATTTATCTAAAATACTTGTGGCTAATTCATCTTGTGCTATCACATTAGCTGAGCTAATGCAAAAAATTAATAATAAAGCAGTTATAAATTTTATCTTATGATTCATCTTTGTTGTTTAATTCGTTTAATAATTCTTCTAAAGCTATTTCATCTTTTACTAATACTTGCCTTGCTTTACTCCCTTCAAATGGGCCAACAATTCCAGCCGCTTCCAGTTCATCAATTATTCTTCCAGCCCTGTTGTAGCCCAATTTTAATCTTCTTTGAATCATAGATGTAGAGCCAGATTGATGTTTTACTACTACTCTTGCGGCATCTTCAAACATAGCGTCTCTTTCATCCAAATTCACATCCCCTGCAGAAGCTTCAGTTTCCCCAACATATTCTGGTAATAAATGTGCATCTGGGTATGCTCTTTGTGAGCCAATATATTCGCAAATACTTTCTACCTCAGGCGTATCAATAAATGCACATTGCAATCTAGTCAAATCACTTCCTGTTGAGATAAGCATATCGCCCATTCCAATGAGTTGCTCAGCACCCTTAGAATCCATAATTGTTCTACTATCAGTAGAAGAGGTAACTCTAAAAGCAACCCTTGCTGGGAAGTTGGCTTTTATCAGTCCTGTTATTACATTTACGGATGGTCTTTGAGTAGCCACAATCAAATGAATACCGATAGCACGAGCCAATTGTGCAAGCCGAGCAATAGGGGTTTCAATCTCTTTTCCGGCAGTCATTATAAGGTCAGCAAACTCATCTATCACCAAAACAATATAAGGTAAATATCTATGTCCATCATTCGGGTTTAGT
>CAYVKX010000129.1:281-3596 GCA_964452095.1 uncultured Weeksellaceae bacterium | reverse complement strand
TGTATGATTTCAGGATCCTCTACCATCAGAGGTAAACAAAAATGATTCTAGTTAGCTTGATTCAATGAAGGCTGCTAGCCTAAGTTCAGAGCCCTGCGCAAGCCATCAAAAGCCTGGCAGGGGGGGAAATATTATAGGAAAACATAAGATTCTTAGAACATATTAGGAAAATACAAAACTTTTGATTTTGGCTCTGTATCATGGGAGTTACAGTAACAGTTGGGAGGCTCTTAGAGTCTAGAATCTAAGATAGGTCCGAAATACTCTGGGAGTCCCACTAATCCAAGGAATCATTTGAATCTTCCACACCAGGCAAGCAACATCCTGAAATTTTGATTTCCGAGATGTTCATATTTAATTATTCTGCACTGGTTGAACCGTTCTGTCAGACTGCACTGATCTTAGGAATCCAATCTAGTAATAGCATTCTGCACTGAGCTAGGAATCCGATCTAATTCCCTAAACAGTTTTAACTGTTGCACTGTGTACTAGGCCCTAGGCTAAGGGGTTCTCACGGTCATGGTAATACTAAAGGTCCTAAGGACCTTAGCCTAATTAAATAGGTCCTAAGGAGCCTTGGCTGGTGCGCCGCGAGATCCGGTGTTGCCGACGAACATTTCTACGTAATTTTAATTTGACATTACTTAAAAGTCTTTATAATATTTGTTACCCTCAGAGTCACACACATATTCAATAATTGTAAAATCTATATTTTAATGGAACTGTTGCATACATATTGTAAAATCTATATTTTAATGGTCCGAACTGTTCAGACTCCTCTGGAGCTCCTGAGTCCAGTCCTGGGTGCCCTGGGGCCTCCTGGGTACATGAATTGATGTGGAAGGTGTAACACTGTTGACTCAATGTCATTGCTGAGGTCCTGGACTCCAGTATAATATAGTAAATTCTGGAAGATAATCTTGCCCAAAGATTCGATCAATCAGACTACATCGATGTTCGTCGATGTATGTAAGTATTAGATTTATGTAAACTGTGTAAATCCAGTCAGTTACTGAGTAGGCTTATGTAAATTATGAATCTATGTGAACCATGTCAGTAGAATTATATAAATTATATAATGTCATTGTGTGTGTTAATAAGTAAATTGATGTAAATGTATGGAAGAAATCACCCGTCTTCTCGCACAGCCTCAGACTGACAGTGGCAGGGACGATATTCGTATTACACAAGAAGAGCTTCTTCTAAGAATCTTGTACAAACTGTTTAACAGAAAATATGTTCTTGTATACAAAGAAGCAATTCTTCTTGTACAAGAACATGCCTTTCTTCTTGTACCTGTAACCAGAAGCAGGCCCTTCTTGACAAGAAGAAAATGACACTCCAGAGTCCTCGTACAAGAGTTGCTCTTGTAAACTTATATAAAGGAATCGACATAATTTATTAAAATCTAGCATGATTCATTGAAGTAGTTACGTGATTCGGGCAGACCTTTGGGCAAAATAAGCTTCCGTGACTTAGGCCAATAAGTTTTCTAACAACCATATAAAGGTCCAGGATTATTATACCTCCATTCAATGATTGGGTCCACCTCGCGATTCTGTCCAACTTCCGAACATAAAGGGGCTGGGATCTTGCAATGGAACCTGCCATTAACTTAAACAGTTTTGAGACCATACACAATGACATGACTTCCAATTGTCCGTGTCTTTTGTTGATCCTCAGCGATGTGGGCCAGGTTTTCTATTAATAGTCTATGTGACATTGTCATTGAAACACGCTTTTTGTCAAACTTGGGCGTGGCGCTTGGCCTTCCCATTGTACTTCAGCTGTGGTCCTTACCTAGTTACTAAGTAGGAGTGGGCGCCGCGTGAGGCCTTATTAGTTAGCCTAATACTATAGGCCCTTGCCGCGATGGATCTGCAGCACTTCCGTGTGAAGCACTGGAAAATTTCGAAAGATAACAGAGCCAATTCTGAGACTGACTCTTCCGATGCTGGCTGGGGCAGCCAGGACAACGACCCGCAGCGGCCAGCCCCAGACTCTGAGGCTGAGCCACGCCGCCCCCCCAGGGCCAAGATTCAGAAGGTTGCTGTTCCAAAAGAGTTGATTAAGGAGTTGAACGCGTCCAGGCCGCTGTGCATCTTCTATTCCACGAGGAAAGGCTGTAACAAGGGAAAGAAGTGCCCTCAACGGCATCTCATCCTATCTCTGGCACATGCTTGCGAGTTTTCGTTTGTGAAATTCTGATTTCAGATTCTTAAATCATAGCATTACTGTAAGGTGGAAGTTGCTAAGCTTAGTACGGTTTAAAACCTTTAGAGTTCTCAATTTTCGTCACTTCTGTTAGTTTATAATATGCCGGACATTTGTACAAGCGGAGTCACTCACTCGTACAAGAAGAATATAGCCTTCTTTACAAAAATAACATCTTCCTCTTTAAACATGTTTCTTCTAAGAATCTTGTACATTGGACAAGAAGAATAATAGTCATCTCATACACGAAGAGTTTCTTTATTCTTAGAAGAACATCTTTTTCCTGTAATGCATTGCAATTTGCCAAACATGTATTCTTCTTGTGCAAGATTCTGATTTCTCATTGAGTCAAGAACCTCCTGAGGACCTTGTACATCGTAACGTCGTGAACGAGAAGAACATGTTCTGTTCGCCTACAAGAACATCTTCTTGTTGTAACAGACTGAGTATAATTAAAGAAGACACGTCTATCTTGTACAACAATAAACATGAATCCGTTTAGTTTACATAAATTAATAATGAATTGATTATACATTAATGACCTAAAATTAAAATGCATAATCTGGAATTTAATATGATCGCTCTGTTCCAGACCCTATTGCGAGCTGATTCAAGGCACACGCATTGCGCAGCCAACGAACAACGGGTGCCATACATCTCGATCTCAAAGGATGCACAGAACAACACGAAATGTACATTGCGTATGCCAAGAGATGAGTGCTGGGCCTACCTCTTCGAGGAGCAAGGTATTAACAGACGACTTTTGAGACTTGTCCTTAATAAGATATGATTTGTCATAGTTCCTGTTTGCTTTTCATAATATTGACGCTGCGGCTCTGGGACCAGGGTATTATACTATATTATTATAATGTAATAATATTCAAATTGAGTTTAGTCACTTAGTGACTAATTATTAGTCTATCATATGCCCCCTGGGCCAGGGCCCAGCAGCCAGGACCGGGGTCCTCTGTTTAAGTTAGTGACTGGAGCAGCCAAATCCGGGGATTCCCCATATTAATTTATATCCCATTAATTTATAATATCCCATACCCTGCAAAAATGAAATATAAAAATGCGAAATGTAGAATCCGCAGGCCTGGC
>CAYVKX010000129.1:0-271 GCA_964452095.1 uncultured Weeksellaceae bacterium | reverse complement strand
CAATTCTCAGACATGCCCCGACAAACATAACAAATAAACATATATTGATAAAAGTATGTCAACTGTAAATTATATATAATAATTAATCTAGATATATTTAATAGTTTGTTCTGTTCTACGGGAAAGGGACAGCATTCATGGGTCCAATGATAGTGAATCTGATTCTGTCATTTTAGTCTAAGTGTTTTGTAACAATGTTGTAACAATGATTAATTTATGTTGTGACTTTCCATTTAAAGATGGGGAAGGCCAATGCCACGCCCCTTGTTAC
>CAYVKX010000128.1:3297-3628 GCA_964452095.1 uncultured Weeksellaceae bacterium | reverse complement strand
TTAATAAATATGCAAGCAATAGTGGAAAAGAACACCTGTAATGGAAAATTGAGAAATCTGCTGTAAGGGGGGAGTTTGTAAAACAGAGTGAGTAGGGTAATTACAAGATCATTAAAGAGGTAGAATAGACAAACCAAAAAGTTTCCCCAATATCTTTATGTCAGAATTATTAATTAATAGAATATCTGTTGAATAATTCTTAAGCAGATAAGTTAAAGAACAAGCTAGAAGAAAGAAACTAAGTCTCAAACACACTTATTTTTAATTTATTTCAGACCAAAATATAATAATTTTCTTTTGAAATCGTTATATTCAGTCATTATTATTACTT
>CAYVKX010000128.1:0-3287 GCA_964452095.1 uncultured Weeksellaceae bacterium | reverse complement strand
GAAGAAAGAAACTAAGCCTCAAACACACTTAAAGATTCTCAAATAGGCAAAGAAAAATAAGAAGAAAAATCATAAATTAAAAAGAAATTTAAATAAAGAAGCATAATGGTAAACGAAGAAAAATAAGAGGAAATTTAAGGAAAAAGAAGAAGAAAGTTGAAAAACTGACAAGGAAACAAAGTCTATTAAAAGAGTTTTCCTTCAAATAGTATCTTTTCTTTATACTATAAATAACTACTTTAAAAGTCCTTAGTGAACGAAATAAGGGCAAGTTTTGCTTCCGATTTTGGATGAACTAGTTGAAGAGAACAAAGAACTTTTGAACTTAGGTGTAAATAAAAGCCCACATCCTAAGAAACCGAAACCGAAATCTGGTGTTATATAGGAGGAACACCTTGGACAAATCCTCTAAATATGAAATTTCTTTATGACCTTCAAGGATTTCTTATAATCTCCTGAATTCTCTTAAGATGAACTCTATTTTTCACTTGTAAAACTTTAACTAGGGATCTTATATCTTTAATAGGAGTACAATGAAGATAAATAAATAGATTTTATTGTATAGCTTCATATTTGTCTTGTTAAGATTCTGATAATGGAAATAAGAACAAATTAAGACCTCGAGGAGTTGGATAATGATCTTTTTATTATCATGGACAACTTTGATGACGATGTGATCAACGAACCACTTCCTCTGGTTTGGCCAGAATACTTACGAAACATCCTTATGCTCAAGGAGTTTTCGTCAATTGTAACCTACTTTTTGTCTGCTTTTTGAATTTAATATTATGTGTTTGGTAGTTGTCAGAGGAACAACTTCAAATGATGAATGACATACTTAGGAATTTCAATGTTAGTCAATATAACAAAGTCACTCTATAGAAGAAATTCGAGGTATTGTGTTTTCACCTTAAGATTTAGTTTATATTAGTTTTTACAAAATCTTATCGAGCTGATTTATGATACAAGGCAATTCTACAAGCTCCAATCTGCAACAGCAGAGAAAATTTAAAGGAAAAAGCATATGGTTAAAGAATTATCTCACAAAATGTAATAGAGTACAAAAATTCTATTGTTGATGCCAATTTTAAAGAAAATTGCATAAGCAGAGGATAGTAACAAAATAACAAAGCTTGAAACGGTCTCAAAGGAAATCAAGGAGGTAACAATTGCTTCCCTAACAATAGCCTTTTATGGATTCTACAATTAATGTTATCTTTGAAGCTTTTCATCCCCAACTACATTATTTACCCTTTTACAAAGACAATTGAAAGGCTTCAGGAGGAATTGATTGATATTAAAAAGCAGAAAAATGAAATTTAATCTCAAATTAAATCTTTGGGAATGAACACAATACTACTGGGAGAAGACCGCCATTATCGCTAATACTGAGTAATTTAAAACAAATATTTATCATTTGATATATATTTCCTTCATCTCTGTTTTAGTTCTTCATGAACGATCGAAGTAGGGTATATGTTTGCGAACCAATGTATAGACACTTTGAAACAGAGAAATGGTTTTTCTATGACACAAAAGAAGAATTACAGGACTTGCTTGATGTGTTATGTCTGAAGGGTGTCCGGGAGTATAACTTGAATAAGAAGATAAAAAACCTCAAAGATCAAGGTGTCTTTTAGCTTCTTAACCATGAAGATGTTCTGATTTTGAAGAATCGACAAAGAGAGCAATAAGAGGATATTTAATGCTAAGTCTTGAGGAAAAAGGATGAGATAAGAGTTAAATATGATAAAACTAGAAAGGACAATCTAATCATCAACCTTTAGAGGATAAGTAGGAATTAAGTAGCAAAGAAGGTGGTAGCTGATTACATAAATAACATCTCAAGTGAATAGACAAGCAATTTCTTTGAGAACATTGAGAATTAGAACCTTGTATAAAATGTTTATCTAATAGATAGTGTTGGAGTTGATGGTAAATATAATGAAGGAGCAAAATTAAAGAGATAAGGAGAGAGAAAATTGCAGATTAGAGATCTTGTTAGGTTTAAGGTGTTAGGAGATCGATTGAAGGAGAGATTATATGAGAGAAAGTAGAAGTTGTGGAGATAGAGAAGATCGATACATAAAAAATTCTAAAAGAATACTCTTCGAAAAGTCTTTTCCCGTGACTAACTAAACTTAGATTTCATCAAAACCAACCTTCTTTAAGCCGAGGATAAATTCTTCAACCAACTGAACTAAGATGGACTTTTCTATCTCCAAAAACTTGATCGGGAAGTGTTGATCTTTCAAATCGAAAGCCTCTTCTCAATTAAAAGAGCGAAAAACTGTGTTTTGGAGATGGAGTAAAGCTTTAGCACAGCCAAAAAGATAATGTCTAAGAAAAGATAGAATAATACATCAAATGAAGATTAAATGTCAGTTCCAAGTAAAACCAATTCTAATCATATTTCATATTTATGATAAACTAGTAAAAATCTGATGCAAGTGCAATCCACAAATAAAAACAGCTTGAAGATCCTTTACCTCTGAAGTCAAGACCTTGCACTCTCTATATTTAGCCTGTCTATTCTTTTGTGATCAGATAGATAGTTATACCTTGAATAATCAGAAGACCAAGATGAATAATCTAAAAAAGAATTTTCATCGTTCTTACTATTGGGATAGAAGGTAGAAGTCGACCTCTAGATTAAGGAAAAGAAGGAAGAAAGCAGTTATAATAAATGATGATGATTAGGAAAATGGAATTGGAAAATATTTTCGAGATTAGGTGAAACGTGTGTAGGAAAAGAATCAAAAGAATGACCCAGAGTTCAATTATGCAGTGGAAAGGAGATAGCAAGATGAGCCCTCTTATACAAGGAAGTCCAACAGAACTTAAACCCGAATCGTAAGAAGTTTAAAACATTTGAGATTTTTATTAATTTCCACAGGCAAAGAATGAAACCTGCTAAAAATGTTGTGGTGTATTAACGTTTTACACCATTATTAGGTGCTGCGAATGCCTCTAAGGATATCATTTGTAATGTGCAAAGATTACCAAGGTGAGTTGGCTAACTATTAAAATTATTTTATAAGAATGTAAAAACCGAAGAACAGAATTGGGCATGCAAATCATGCATTTCGATGTTCCAGAATAGGAGAGAAACCCGAAGAAGAACCAAATTCCTCTCAAGAATGTATAGTGAGAAATTATCTTGAGAGAACATATGAAAATTTATTATTGTAGTACTCGGACTGTGTGGGGTAGCGAAGGGGCAAAGTAATCATCCGGAAAATAGGCAAAAATGGGAGTGGGGGAAAAGGTGCTGGAATGGTTCATGG
>CAYVKX010000127.1:0-3643 GCA_964452095.1 uncultured Weeksellaceae bacterium | reverse complement strand
GGCCGTCGTTTAGCTGCCGCCGCGTGCTGAGCGTCGTACCTTTCTGACTCAGCTGATGGGCACTCCCCGCTTCATGCCCCCTGGCCTCCGCCGCCACTTTGCTGAGGGCCGCAGCGGAGAAGATTGGGGTAATGGGCAGGCCCCCCCCACCCATGTAAAAGACATGGCTTGCCAGTGCAGGCGCGTCGGTGTTATGTGAACGCGGTCGTGCCTTTGCCTTTGCAAAATCACACTGCGGTTGAGCTTGCGTCTCTGTGAGCATTGGGCTGCGGTTGAGCTTGCGTCTCTGTGAGCATTGGGCTCAGTCATGGAGCAGCCGTGCGAGGTACCCTTGTGCCCTCCCGGCCAAGAGAATGCCATGGCCAAACATTTGCGTGTAACTGGGTGGAGATGGGACGAAGAACTTCTTCTTCTTGTTGTTGCCCATCTTGCAAATGAGGATGTATGCGAGACTCGGGCGCTAGTCGGCCTTGACCTCGACGATGTCCCCGACTCTGCTGGCTGGCCCCCAGAGGTCAGAACGTTCATGCAGACCGCAATCCAGCAGGCAGCTTGCATACAGAAATGCGTCACTGTCCGACCGACGCAAGGGCTGCCCCCGGCGGCCAAGCGACCTAGGACAGCAGAGGCTCTCGAACTTGTGAACATGCCCACTCTGCTTCTGAACGTGCAGAGAACCAGACCCCTTGAGGCTCTGGAACTCCTGAGAAGGAACCTACCTAGTGATGAGGCTAGTCTGGCGCAGTGGCGTCAAGGGGCAAGGGTTGCGGCAGTGATGGGCAGCTGCCCGCGATCGATGGATAGCTTCAAGTCGGGTGAGAACTATGCATGTGCACGAGTGCTGCACACGACGTCTGGTGTGCACAGGCCTCAGGCACTGGATAAAATACATCGAAATCACGCATGGTGAAAGACATGCCGATAAGGCCACGTTCCCTCCTAATCTGACCGATGTGCTGGGTTGGTCGAACACTTTCAGGTCTGCGTGTTGCGAGGGCCCTTGCACCTTGCACCATATGCTTTGTTTGCAGACAGGTGTTTTGGAACGTTCGCCAACTATCTGGGACATCTACGTGGTGCGTGTCACGCATTGGGCTTTGAGGCGCCCCCTGTGGGGCATGGTGCCATCAAACGAGCCATGATAGGTATTGTCAAGAAGCAGCTTTCGGCACCACGACCGAAGCATTTCATTGACAGGTGCACTTGCACACAGCATGCTGACCCTTGTTTGCATGTTGGTTGTGTCAGGACCTTCGTCACAAACATGGTCCTGTCAGTGCAGCGTGGCCTTGAGGACACAACCTTCGCTATGCTTTGGTTGATATCCTATACGTTCTTACTTCGTCTTCCTTCGGAGGTGGGTGCTTGCATCACGCCCTTGCGCTTGGAGCCTTTGCTCTCGCGATGCTAGGCGCTGCCGACATGTAAGGCTCATCCAGATTCTCCTGGCGCCTCCAAGGAGCAGTCACTGGTTTGGCGCGAAGACGATACCCTGTGCTTCCGCATGTTGCGAAGAAAGAACAGGCAGAAGGGCGGCGGCGTGCTCAAGCGCGTTTGCTCTTGCAAAGGAGGGTCAGCCATGTGCCCAATCCATACTTTATGGGACCAGTTTTTCGCCCAGTTGCCCGATGGGGCACGGCCATGGGAGAAGGTCTCAGCTGGAAAGGCCCGCGAGAGACTCAGGCAGATCTTGTCGAGACTGCAGGTGCCTGAGTGGGCAGAGTATGGTACACACGACTTCCGCAGAGGGCATGCAGAGGCTCGCTCCATAGCGTGTCCTCCTGTTGCAGTGCGTCCGCCAGCTTTCTGTCAGGACATGCGAAAAAGTGGCTGCACGCTGGCGCAGATATTGCTGGCGGGACAATGGAAGTCTGCGTCTTTTCTGAAGTACCTAAATGAGGCGCAGTGCGCATCACCTTGTGAATGCGCGCCGTGTTGCACTCATGCTTCCAGGCAGACCTTGAGAAAGATACCGCCTTTGCGGTAGCAGTCGAGAGTGATGAAGAAGAATGGGTCGACTAATTACTACAGCGGGACCAGTGTTCCTGTGTACACTGGTTCGGTGCATGTTGCTGAAAACGCGTGCTCTCTCGATTGCATTGGGTGTGGAGCGCTTTCGTTTCCACCAAGTAGTCGCGGTGTGTGCATTGGGTTTCTCCTACTTGGTGTTCGGTCTAATGGAGAGGACTGCCGCGCACACCCATCGTCGCCGGTGCGGCTACCGGGGGAAGTGATCGGGTACGAACCCTCACTTCCCATCAGCACGCGTATGATTTCATGTATTTGTGTTGCACGTCTAGCTCGCTAGTCGTAGGCACAAATACTGAAGCAGGAGCACGCTTGTGACATTTGGGCTCAAGTGTGCTCCTGACTTATGTGGGGCCATCAGGTTGGCTCCACATCCATAGCTCACAAATTCCGTCATTGCTTCATGCCTTGTGTTTTTCTTTCGTTTTGTCTTTCTTTTGTCTTCAGCGTGCTGACATGGGACCATGACCTTCATGGAACTGTGTTAGATTGTATCTAGGCCTTTGCCTTGTTACATGCACCATTGTGCAATTGAATCCTGTGGGATTGTCTGCTGCAGTGTGACGTTGTCGCCCCCTCCGTGCATGTGCCTGAGCATGGGCATGGTTGCAGCTTGTCTCGCGTGAGTGATTTCGGCTCAGTACTGCACTCTGTTCGGCCTTTGCCTTTGTTAGCGAGTTTGTTGCGGATTTGCGAACATGTCGCAAGAGTTCATGACTTTCCTTAAATCAGTGGACTCGCCGCAAGTGGTCAAGGATGCTGACCTTGTGAGGATTGCCGAAGCCCTCGCAGTAAGTTTCGCCCTTTGGCGCATACTGTGCATGTGGCATGCGTTCGCGTTTGCGAGGCCAATGATATTTCCAGTTCCATTGAGCTGATCGGCGTCGAATATGGAGATTGTGATCTCAGTGCGGTGTTTTGCGACCGCCTGTGTTCCTGTGCAGCTTGCGGGGTCTGTTGTGTCAGGTGGCCGTGGTTTGTCAGCCGGCCACAAGGGCCTTGTAAGGCGTGCAGTCGCTGCCGCCAATCAGAGGTATGCGTGCACTTTTGCATTGCTGCACCTGCGGCCGCTTTCGGTCTTTGTCTTGCAGGTTTGTCACTTCTGTCGGTGACCAGGCTGGGGCTGCCAAGGCGCCGCCAGCAGACACCGGTGACTCCGCGCGCGCATTGGTGAACATGATCAAAAAGGAGGAGATCACGGTAAATGCGGATCTGGGTGTGAAGATCCCGGTGAGTTGCACACCCCCGTGTGCTTGCGCTGGGTGGTGTTGCGCGCCTTTGTTGTATAGGCGATGAACTTGGCGAACCTCCCAGATGCCTGCTACCCATCTGGTGAGGCCACCAACAAGCTGGCATCACTGCGCGCTAAGGCGGTGAAGGCCAAGGTGGCAAAGCCGTTCCCACTCATGGAGACTGCCGAGTTTCTGCCCTCTTGGGCGGATGACTCAAACCCCGAGTCTGAGGAAGGGGTCTGGAAGTCCAAGTAGAGCAAATTGGACATGGTTCGCTGGGTCTCAGCATGCCACGCAAGGGCGTTGGCTGCAGATGCAGCTGAGGTGTGCACCTTTGTGCATTTGTGTGGTTGTGCTACGTTTGCTGGTTGCGTCTTTCTGTG
>CAYVKX010000126.1:0-3673 GCA_964452095.1 uncultured Weeksellaceae bacterium | reverse complement strand
CTAGACCCTAACTAGGAAGGCCTCCAAAAATAACTTCGATAACTAGGTCGAGGCTCTTTTTTGGGGGCAAAAAGTTGTCCAGAAATATATATATAGTCAATCTACAAATTTGAAAAAACTCGGTAATTAAACAGAAGCGTTGCAAATGTCGCTGATCGATACGCATGCCCAGCAGCGCGTTGGCGCTACCATGCACGAGCGCATCACATGGCATGAAGCGTTCTCGCTATCATGTGTGCATGGCCCTTCATGTAGCGTTTTCGCTCACATGTCGAATGTAAACTCAACGCAGCGTCTTGGCGCTAGCATGTGCGCGCGCAACCACATGGCATAAAAGCGTTCTCGCTGACACGTTTGCATGCTCCCACATAATTATGCTTAAGCGTTTTCGCTCACATGTTCACATGCATGCATGCATGCATGTGCAATGCCTTTTTAGATCAAGCGCCCACAGCTCGCAAGGTCCATGCATGTACACAGCTGAGAAGATTGACAGCTAGTAGATCCATTTATCCATGTATCTCTACATACATAAACATATATATATATATATATATATATATATATATATGTGTAGATTACAACGCTCGAGAAGCGAGGCTAGAAGAAAATCACCTTGAAGCACGCAGGGGCAACCTCCTGCCATGCTAGCGCCAAGCGCGCTTCGTGTGCATTCCACACCAGACGCTGGTCGCTGAACGCATAGGTTCCACAATGGTCTGCATTGCGCCGAACCAAGGCCAGCGCATCGACGACTAAGAACAAATCGTCGCCCTCTGAGGCGCAGGCCGCGACTCTGCCAAGCCTTGCGCCCAGGAAGACGAAGTCATTCACACTGACTGTCACCCCTTCTATGCACAGGCTGTCTGCCACGCGAGAAGCAGGGAAACCAGGAAAGGGCGACGATTTTCCCATGAGCTCCTGCTGCGGCCCCAGCTGAAGAAGCGATCCAACTTGATAGTTGAGAACCCCAGCGAGGACAGACTTTTCGAAATCGATCGTGTTGTCAGTTCGATCTGCGATCGACTTGGCAATCAGGTGTGTTTTTCCCACAAGAAGCGCATCGAGAACGACTTCGAACTCCTCATCAGATCTCGACTGATCGAGCCATTGCTCTGCTACGTCGAGAGGCCAGTGATGCTTTGGCTTCACGTACTGCGTCCCATAGCATAGAATATGCTTTTCAAGGTGGCTCTGTGCCGCTTGCTGCAGCAGCCTCGACCCATTTGTAATCGTCAGCTTGCCCCTTTTCGTGAACAGCATAATGTCTATGACCTCACAGCAGGCATTGAATGAATCAACTTCCTGTGACATGCAGGCCTCCCCAGCGAGCTCTTCTGCGACAAACTGCCTGAGGAGCCCATATACAGACAACAGCTCGCTGGCATTTGCCTTGAGCTTCTCGTGATCCTCAGCGTAGCTGTGACGAAAATCATCAAAGATCCGATGCACAGTCTGCATCTCAACGTTCTTATCCATTGGAAAGCTCCAGCCTTGCAGATGAACTGCGACCTCTTTGAATCCTTTGGATAGCTTTTCCTCAGCGCGTTCGAGAAGAAGGCGTATTTCCACTGGGAGGGTCCCATCGCAAAGAACAGTATGGACCCAATCAACAGTTACGACCCCTTGTTTGATGAGCCCTCCAACCACAGGGTCGAACATGATCCCCTTCTCATGGAAATTTAAGCCACGAGATGCGCAAATCGTGTCAAACATAGTTTTTGTGATCGTGCCAGCGCGATGTCGCCTGGCAGCCGCACCCACCAACGCAATGTTTGCGCTAGTGTCTGCGTCAGTCTGCCGCCTGAACTTGCGAAAATCTGCACACGTCACATCGACCAGCTGTGCGCTGTCATCGTGATCAACTACTGCGGTGCCCTTTTTGGTCACGTTCCAGTGTTTCAGGCATGGACGCAAACTATTTGCGCCCTTCCAATTGAAAGCTGCTCTCAGCCCATCGCCATCTGAGAGCACGTTTGACAGCGACGCCATCAAGAGGAATGGCTCGTTATGAAGCAATAGTGGCACACCAGAAGTAGAAAATCCAGATGTTGAAAGGAACATCCTATGCAGAAACAGCCGAAGAAAGTTACTCCAGCCCCCATCGACACAGTTGTACAGAACAGCTCGCACGACGACGGGCATCATCCAGCAAGTTGGCAACACGAGCGCTCGACGCCCCAGCTCGACAAAGCTGAAACAGAGAGTCATGCACTTCCTGTGGTTGTTTGTCTTGAACTTGTCTCCAGGAACAAATTCATCAAAAGTGACGACACAGCGCCATTCCCCTCTGAACCTGTTTGCTGCTACTGCATAGATTTCTTCTAATGGTGGACAGACAGCAAGCATGTACTGGAGAAGCTTAGATGGACAACAGAAGTCCCAGTTCGTTGGCTCTCCTTGCGAATTGATCAAGACCTCAGTGACGACAACTGTTGACAGTCTGTCTTTGTAGACGCGTAGAAGCTGGCGCCTGCTTCCACTTGGAGTCTCACCATGTCTCATCTGAGTCAGCAAGCGTTGCAAACTCTTGAGGCTCATGCTCTTGTCACTCAGCAGCGACTTGAGCGTCTCATTCTCTCGTCTGCGCTTTGTTTGGGGGCCATCCATGATCAATAGATGTGGGGGACAATCAGCTAGCTTGAGCCTGCACGTGCGTGATGCGATTGATGAGATCAAAAACAAAAATAAATATATATATATATATATATAGAGAGAGAGAGAGAAAGACGTATGAAGAGATAGATATACATGAGCGAAGCACGCTGGATCCATGCATGAGCTGAGCATGTAATGTAAATACATACACTCCATGTGGGCACGCCATGAGCGAAGTGCTCGCTGGGTATGGTATGCAGCGACACGCGCTTATAAGTTATCAAGGGCTGGTAGCGACATGCGCTGGGTATGGCATGTTTCGACATACGCTGTGGGTCATGCATGGCATGTAGCGTCGAGCGCTCTCATGTGCACAGCATGGAAGCGACGAGCGCTGAGAATATGATGGTCATGTCACGTGCAGCGCTTTTCTTCGCAATTTAATGATTGGTGGTGTATCTTCGGTTCGCGTCGGCAGCAGGGCCAGCTCGAGAGGGCAACGCACGTACATTGGTGATTAAGTGTGTATGTGTGTGTGCGTGTGTGTGTGTGCGATGGCTGTGGAAACAATATGTATGTGCATGCAGACTTGGTGGAGCGAGGCGCCAGCGCATGGAACAAAAAGGGCACGCATTGCAACGCATGATTCACAATCGACTGTGGATCAGCCCCCTGGCTACCACAACCAGAAATATTATATATATATATATATATATATATATATATATATATGTAAACATATGTGTATGAATCTTCTGCAATACAATGTGTGCAATGCGTGCCACACGCCAGAACATTGAATTTAAAATTCCCATTCGATGAACCAGCATTCTGCGCAGCTAGCTACAGCGAGACCAACACGTGAACCTAAAGCCATCTCAAGGAGCAACCATTCTCATCCTATCTGTCAAATCTACCATCTGCTTCAGTGAAGCTGCATTCGCGAAAGCCTCTTTCGCAAGCTTGGGAACGACCTTCGTGATGCATGCAGTCTGGTATAGTTATTCAATGTTGCTGGGACGACAGAACATCGCCCTGGTGTTTCCCACATGGCATACTTTCTTATAATATATAT
>CAYVKX010000125.1:0-3686 GCA_964452095.1 uncultured Weeksellaceae bacterium | reverse complement strand
GTTGATTAATCAATGGGCAAATGTGGTGCGGTGGGAGATGCGAACTCGCTTGTTTTTAAGAACAGCAGAATTCCTTTGGCAAGAAGGGCATACAGCACATGCCACTGAAAAAGAGGCGGTAGAAGAAACAGAAATGATTTTGGATATTTATGCTGATTTTGCTGAAAAATTTATGGCAATGCCGGTAATAAAAGGCACTAAAACAGAAGGAGAGAGATTTGCTGGTGCGGTAGAAACTTATTGCATTGAGGCACTTATGCAAGATGGAAAAGCATTACAAGCGGGAACTTCTCATTTTTTAGGACAAAATTTTGCTAAAGCATTTGATGTGAAATATGCTACCAAAGAAGGAAAACAAGATTTTGTGTGGGCAACTTCTTGGGGGGTTTCTACTAGATTGATGGGAGCTTTAATTATGACACATTCTGATGACAAAGGACTTGTGCTTCCTCCAAAATTGGCTCCTTTTCAAGTTGTTATTGTACCAATTTATAAAAGTGAAGAGCAGTTAGAGAAAGTTTCAGAAGTTGCATTAAAAGTGAAAAAGAACTTAGAAATAAAAGGAATTTCTGTAAAATTTGATAATAGAGATACGCACAAGCCAGGATGGAAATTTGCCGAATATGAACTAAAAGGAGTTCCTTTAAGATTAGCTCTTGGTGCTCGAGACCTAGAAAACGGAACTATTGAAATTGCTAGAAGAGATACTTTGGAAAAAGAAACTTATCAAATTGCTGATATTGAAAATAAAGTGGAACATCTTTTACAACAAATTCAAGATAATTTGTATAAAAAAGCCCTTACTTTTCGTGAGGAAAAAACCTATAAAGCCGATTCTTATAAGGAGTTTAAAGAATTGATAGAAAAGGGCGGTTTTGTGTGGGCGCATTGGGATGGAACAACTAAGTCAGAAGAAAAAATAAAACAAGAAACAAAAGCTACTATTAGATGTATTCCTTTGGAAAAATCTAATGAAAATGGAAAGTGCATGTTTAGTGGAGAGCCGTCAAAGCAAAGAGTTTTATTTGCAAAAGCATATTAAGAAATGGAAAAAGAAATCATTAATTTACTCTTAGAAAAATCTTGTACAAAACAAGATGTGTATCGAAAAACACAAGCAGTATTTGCTGATTTTCAATCAAAACTTAAAGAAAAAGCAAAACTCTTATCGGCTGAAGTTACTACAAAAGACAAATGTGTGGAGGTGGTTTATTCTTCCAAAGGTAAGTTTGAAGCACAAATAAAATTCTCTGGTGACACCTTACTTTTTCATATGCATTCCAATGTTTTTGATTTTCCGTCTAATCACGCAATTCACAAAACAAAATATGTGAAACAGGATAAGCTAAGAAGTTTTTGTGGCGTGATTCATATCTATAATTTCCTTTCAGATTCCTTAAAATACAACAGAATGAATGATGAGGGCTACTTGATTGCAAGGGTTTTTATCAATAAAGATTCTCACTTTTTTGTAGAGGGCGAAAAACAACTGGGTTTTTTGTTTAACGATTTTGTAAAACAAGAAATAACTGAGCAACAGATTAAAAAAATTATTGATTCTGCAATTATTCATTCTTTAAATTTCGATTTGCAAACGCCAAATATGAAGGATGTAAATGTGGTTTCTGTACACCAAATAATCGAGATGGGGACTCAACAAAAGATTAAAACGGCTAAGCGTTTGGGCTACAAATTTTCTTTCGAAAAATAATTTGCTTTACATTCTTTGTAATTTGAAAAATAGTATAAATTTGCAAACTCATTTTTTGAGAAGACGGCCCGTTCGTCTAGTCAGGTCAGGACGCATGGTTTTCATCCATGTAACAGGGGTTCGAATCCCCTACGGGCTACTAAAATATATTAATTATGGCAAATCATAAATCTGCAATAAAACGCATCAGGCAATCAGAAAAAAGAAGATTGTTTAACAAGTACTACCACAAAACTGCAAGAAATGCAGTTAGAAAACTAAAAGCATTAACTTCCAAAAAGGAAGCTAAAGAGCTATTTCCTAAGGTAGTAGCTATGCTCGATAAGTTGGCAAAACGAAACATTATTCATAAGAATAAAGCAGCCAATTTGAAATCGAAATTGGCTAAACATATGAACTCTTTATCTAAATAAAGATATTTTTGTTGAAAGAATAAAGGGCTTGTCTGTATTAGGACAGGCCTTTTTTTATTACTTTTAGCCCATATCTTACAGCTATGTTACTGATTTTCACTCCAAATATTACCCAAAGACATAAGTATATTTTTAAGCTTTTTTTTGATGAAATTTATAAAGTTCAATATCAAATAACCAGTAATATTGATGAGTTTAAAGCTTTTGAGGGAGCAAAACTGAATTATTCAAATGCTATTTTTGAGAATGAAATATTTATTGAAAGTTATGGATTTCTAAATGAGAAAGGAATTAGCGAGCAAGATATTGTAGTAAATAATGATGCAGATTTTCCTACTTTTTTCTCATCTCAATCAGATGCAAGTATGGGTTTTGATGTGTTCTCAGCATCTTTTTATTTAGTAAGTAGATATGAAGAATATTTGCCTTTTGTAAAAGATATTCATCAAAGGTTTCAGGCAGAAAATTCTTTGGCTTTTAAGCAGGGTTTTTTGCAAAAGCCAGTAGTAAATATTTGGGCAAAAACATTGATGGAAAAAATAAGCTATAAGTACCCTGATTTTAAGGTGCTTACTCCCACTTACCAATTCATTTCTACTATTGATATTGATAATGCTTTTTATTTTCAAGAAAAAGGATTTGTGCGTTCTGTTGCAGGAATTCTTAATTCTTTAATTCGTTTTAATTTTGAAGAAGTATCTGAAAGAATAAAAGTTATTTTTGGCAAACAAAAAGATCCTTATGACACTTATGATTTGCAATTAGATTTGCAAAAAAAGTACAATTTGGAAGTGATTTATTTTATTCTTTTGGCAGATTATGGACTAAATGATAAAAATATTTCTTTCACCAAACGAAAGTTTCAACTCTTAATTAAACGCTTAGCTGATTATGCTCAGATTGGTATTCATCCATCTTATGGTTCTAATGTAAATGCTTCTAAATTACCTAAGGAAATAAAGCGATTGGAAGGAATTACAAAAAGAGAAATTAGTAAAAGCAGACAGCATTTTTTAAAACTCACTTTACCAGAAACTTACAATCGGCTATCAGATTTGGGGATAAAAGATGATTATACAATGGGCTATGCTTCCGCTTCCGGTTTTCGGGCAAGTATTTGTACTCCTTTTACTTTTTATAATCTGGATTTGGAGACTATTTTACCACTAAAAATTCATCCTTTTGCCGTGATGGATGCTACACTTTTGTACTATTTAAAGTTAAATCCAGAACAAGCCATAAAAGAGATTACTCAGTTAGTACTAGAAGTAAAAAATGTAAATGGTACTTTTATATCCCTTTGGCATAACGATACTTTTAGCAATTTTAAACAATGGGAAGGCTGGCAAAGCGTTTATAAGCAGATGGTAAAAGTGGCGAAATAATGCTTAAGTATTTTGAAAATAAAAAAATTGATAAGCAAAAATGGGATAGCTGTTTGGAGAAATCTGAGAATCCCAGAATTTATGCTTATTCCTGGTATTTGGATATTGTTTCTCCCAATTGGTCGGCTTTAATTCAGGATAACTATAAGGCAATTTTTCCATTACCTTTGAAAAAGA
>CAYVKX010000124.1:0-3700 GCA_964452095.1 uncultured Weeksellaceae bacterium | reverse complement strand
TGCACATTTTTCAAAACAACTTCCTCACCTACTTTTTTAGTAATTATATCCAATTCCAAATCGGAAATTTTAGTGGCTTGTTTTTCTTTTGGTAAGTCAAACCAAAAAATATCTTCCAATCCAAAACCACTTTTATCAGATGCGGAATAAGCTGATAATGCGATTACAGCTACAATTAGTGCGTTTTCAGAATAATGCCTATTTATAGGATAGCCCATATTTTCTGGCATGCCCCATTTCTGCTTAGTATTCTTTCTTCTACTTACAAACAAATCATAATCACCCATACCAATATGCCCATCAGAAGCAAAGTAAAAAGTCAAATTATCGGCATGCAAAAAAGGTGACATTTCATTGTATTCGGTATTGATTGTAGAACCAGCATTATACGGTTTTCCAAAACCATTTTCGCCTATTTCAGAAATCCAAATATCCTTTCCGCCATACCCTCCTTTTCGATTACTCACAAAATAAAGGAACTTTCCATCAGGTGAAAAACTTCCTTGTGTGTCCCAATTTTTACTATTTACACTTTCCAGATTAAAAGCTTTTTCTTTTTCAGAAAGCTGCAAATACAAATCGCAACTTCCTTTTCCATCTTGCCTATTACAAGCGGTAAAAACCAAAAACCTACCGTCAGTAGAAATAGATATTGCTCCCTCATTAAAAGGTGTGTTAATGCTTCTCATCTTTTTTACCATTTGCCAATTATTTTCCTCATCTTTTTCAGAAAAAAAGAAATCTTCTTGCAAATCAAACTCCCCTTTTACTTTTCGTGTAATCACAAATTGCCCTCCATCAGCCGAGATAAAAGGTAAATATTCCGCCATAATAGAATTGATATTTTCTCCCATATTTTCTGGCTTAAACTCCACTGGATTTTGCATAGCTACTAGAGAAAACATACAATCCTGAATATGCTTTTTTGCTTTTTTATAGAACGCTTTTTCTTTTGTGCTAAATGCTATAAACTGCTTGTAATGATAAAGTGCTTCAGTATACATTCCATTTTCAAAATACAAATCGCCTATTTTTTGCCACCACAATTGGTCGGTCGGATTATCTTGCTCAAATCCTAAATAGTAATTATCAACTGCCGACTGAATATCCCCTTTATTTTCATAGATTTTCCCCAAAAGTTGATAGGGTTTTTCCCATTCTGCATTCTTTTTTATACATTTTTCTGCCAATTTTTGTGCTTTTTCTAATTCTCCATTATTGAAATAAGAAATTGCTTTATCATAGGTTTTGTAATCTTTTTTCTGAGAGAAAACAAGGGTAGGAATTATTAGTAATAGAAAAAGTATTTTTCTCATTTTAAGGAAGATTCATATATTTATGTGTTTGCAAAGATATTTGCCAATCGGTATTTTCCATTACAAAATCTGTAATCATTGGCATCATTTCTTCTCTCTTGCTCCATTCTGGCTGTAAGTATAATTTACAAGAAGAGGATACTTCCTTTCTCTGCTCTTGAGCCCATTTCAAATCGTGTTTGTTCTGCACAATAATCTTTAACTCATTTGCGATACCCTTTATTTCATCAAGAGCTTTTTGATTTTTCTTTGGAGAAAGACAAATCCAATCAAATTCACCACTCATTTTATAAGCCCCAGAAGTTTCTAAATGCACTTGCAATCCTTTCGTTTTTAATGAATTTGTTAAATAATTCATATCCCACATTAACGGCTCTCCACCGGTAATAACTACCGTTTTTATTTTCTTTTCATCAATCTGATTCACAATATCTTTAACTCTGATGAGTGGATGTAAATTGGCATCCCAACTTTCTTTTACATCACACCAATGACAGCCAACATCACAACCTCCAATGCGTAAAAAATAAGCAGATTTTCCAGTATAAAACCCTTCCCCTTGTATGCTGTAAAAGGCTTCCATTAAAGGCAAATGTTTACCCTCTTTTATTTGTAATTCTTTTGTAGAATCCATCAAGTTTTAAGATTTACTTTTTGTAGCAATGAGCGTATTTTTCAGTAACATAGCAATTGTCATAGGGCCAACTCCACCAGGAACTGGCGTAATAAAGCTGCTTTTTTCTGCCACCTCATCAAAAGCTACATCTCCTAAAAGTTTCCAACCACTTTTTGTTTTATCAGATTTTACTCTTGTTATTCCAACATCAATAATACAAACTCCTTCTTTTACCATATCTGCAGTAACGAACTCTGCTTTACCAAGAGCAACAATTAAAATATCTGCTGTTTTGGTAATTTCTTTTAGATTTTTTGTTCTACTATGTGTAAGCGTAACTGTACAATTCCCAGGATAATTATTACGAGCCATTAAAATACTCATTGGGGAGCCAACAATATGACTTCTACCAATAACTACACAATGTTTTCCTGAAGTCTCTACTTTATATCTTTCTAGCAACTCCAAGATTCCAGCAGGTGTTGCAGGCAAGTAAGCAGGTAAATTCAAAGCCATTCGACCAATATTTTCTGGATGAAAACCATCTACATCTTTTTTAGGATCAATAGCTTCTGTTACTTTCATTTCATCAATATGAGCAGATAAAGGCAATTGAACAATCAAACCATCAATATCAGAATTATTATTGATTTTATCAACCTCAGCTAATAACTCTTTCTCAGTAACATCACATTCGAATCGCACCAAAGTAGAATCAAAACCAACTTTATTACATGCTTTTACTTTAGCATTTACATAAGTTTCACTTGCCCCTTCATTACCTACTAAAATAGCAGCTAAATGAGGTTTTTTTCCTCCTTCAGCAATTAAAGAAACAACTTCTACTGCAATTTCTTCTTTTATATCGTTAGCTGTTTTTTTTCCGTCAAGTAGAATCATTGGTTATTGGTTATTAGTTTTTGGTTTTTTTCCTCTAGTTACTTTTAAAAAATAGTTCAGAAACGATACCCTTCATTTCATTCAGGATGACAATTATTTTTTTCATTGTTACATTGTTTAATTGCTACATTAATTCCCTCATCAGCACATTAACTCAAAAACCCCTGTTCTCTCATCCAATCGTCATTAAAAAGTTTACCAACATAGCGAGTACCATGATCATGAAAAATGACTACTACTACATCATTTTCGCTAAGTTCGCTTTTAAGTTGATTGATTCCCGCAACAGCACTTCCTGCTGAGTAGCCAACCAAGATTCCTTCCTCCCTACTCAATCTTCTTGCCATAATTGCACCATCCTTATCGGTAACTTTTTCAAACTTATCAATAATACTAAAATCTACATTTTCAGGTAAAATATCCTCTCCAATTCCTTCAGTGATGTAAGAATAAATCTCCTTTTCATCAAACTCTCCCGTTTCATGATATTTCTTGAAAACCGATCCATAGGTATCTATACCCCAAATTTTGATATTCGGATTTTTCTCCTTCAAATATTTAGCTGTACCAGATATTGTTCCGCCAGTTCCAACTCCCACCACCAAATGCGTAATTTTCCCATCCGTTTGTTCCCAAATTTCAGGGCCTGTACTTTCGTAATGTGCCACAGCATTTGATGGATTATCATACTGATTAACATACCAAGAATTTGGCGTTTCTTTGGTTAATCTTTTGGCTACAGAATAATAGGAAAGCTTGCTTTCTGGGGGTACATCAGTTGGACAAACCACCACCTGAGCCCCAACAGCACGCAAAATATCCATCTTTTCTTTGGACTGCTTATCAGCAAATACAAAAAAACATTTGT
>CAYVKX010000123.1:0-3762 GCA_964452095.1 uncultured Weeksellaceae bacterium | reverse complement strand
CCTCCGAGTCCCGTGGGGTACCATTGATTTTAAAATGTTAATCATTATACTGTGTTTTCGTCGAAGAGGTTCTGAATCTCTATCTCTGACTCTCTGTCTCTCTGTCTCGTCTTTTCCTATTAATATTAATTTATAATATTTTTTGCTCACACTGAAAGTCAGCTCACTGTCCAAATAATTTATCATCATGCACTGTGTCACTCGTGCGGCTCAAAGCGGGCGTGGCTGCTGTGGCCTTCCCAGACACCAGGTGACTCAATTGATTCAATGAAACAAGGGGCGTGGCATTGGCCTTCCCCATTGAATCATTGTCAATTTGATCAGAATGGCACAGCTGCTTCAAAGCCATCGGCGATGGGACGCCCTGAAGAGAAGGACAGTCACTGCCAGCATGGACCAGGATTCGTTTGTCTCACAGCAGTTCTGGTATGAAGAGGACGTGGCAGTAGTGTGGTGGGACTTTGACTTGATGCATAACTCCATTCGTACCGCCTTTCAGGAGCGCACACAATGTTACAGAAAAACAAAGCTAATGACCGCACTGAGGGAGCGAGCTGGCTTAGACATTTCATTAGACAATGACCAATTGCCTTTCATACTGAGGGAATCAAGTGACGCAGTAACTGAGCTCACTGCGATGGCCAATTTGTTATGGAATCTCGAATTGTTCATGTGTGTTGACTAGTCTAACTTGTTCAAATTGACAATTTAGTTTAAAATTCTAATAGTGGGGCACTGGAGCCCTGTTCAACAGTTGTCACAATGTACTATAATTTACTGTAAGTTGATTGTCAGGTTTAACCGTTAGGACCCTATAATAGTATTGGCTAAGTTAGTAACTTAGTAAGGACCGGTTGTCAACACCCCAGTGATTCACTGAATCAATGATTCACGATATCATGTGATATTGGCCGAACTTGACAGTGAGAGCCGGCTCTCGCAGCATGATTCATTGATTCAATGAAAATTCAAATGCATTCCGACGGGGTTTCCCAGTGGGCCACCAATTAATTTATTGGCTTAAACTGGAACTTTGCAGCTATTGCGATTCGGATTATGATCATGGTACCGTCAGCTTACTTGAACAGGATCCTCGTCAGATCCCACGCACTGTATACATTCATCGCGGTGTCCATTGACAAGGCAAAGGATAACGATGATGCTGAGTTGTTTCTTGACAAACTGCTTGGACTTCTTCCGCGAATGTGCAGCATTATTGAACATGAGGAGGATATGCGCATTGATGTGGGGGCACGCTACTTCACCTTGGACAACGTTGGGCAAGCGTCTGGGTTTATCCAGTGTGCGTTCGCTGACGTCCATCATAAGGCCGTCCAAAGAATGTTCAAGGAAGACTCTTGACCAGTTTAACTGCTAATTTATGTATCATTGTATCGGTTGTGTCTGTTGTTTGCCCGATTCGGCGAAGATCCTATCCACAAGTGAAGTGCGTCGTGGTAGGGGGCTGTGCTACTAACAGCTTAAACTGTTGGTTCGCTCCCAGACCATGATGCATCACAGTTGTGGATGTGACCGGGCTAGGGTTCTTCCTCGTGATAGTTATCATAATAATCTATGGACCCAGCCTTTTTAGCAGCCATGATGAAATATGTTGATCACAGACTGTCAGTGGCTTTAGCTCCCATCTTTTCAGAACTGTCGTTTCAACTTTGGAAACTTTGTAGTGTCTTTGATCAGATTTTTAATAATGATTAATAACGCCCTCGCCTTGGACGATGAAGGATTGGATGCAGCAGCTGAGTGATGGACTGCTTTTGGGCCCCTTGACAAGAGACACGCATAACGTTCAAGATATCTTCCGATTCATGTTGACTTTCGTAAGACGGCGCAGGGCTGCAAGAAAAAATCCACTGAGCGATGCTTTTATTCAGTATTTCGTTGAGTGGCGAAGAGCGTTGGTGGCTTGGTTTTCCTGGACAGTCGACAAACTTGCCTTAGCGTGCTGCTTGGACAATGCAGACTCTCAAGACCAAGCTCCTCCTGCCATACAGTACAAAAGTCCACTCAAACGCAAATACACCGTTGTTAGTGTTCATGCCAAATGGTCCACCCTCGTGGAGGCGAGGAGAGTTCGAGCGAACGCCGAGACAGTCTTGGCCTTGGGTAGGAATGCCTCGCACTTGGGATGTGCCACGAAGGTGGCCACAGTGTGGATGAGGAAAGAGCAACACATATATCTGGATCGATGTGGATTTGCCCTGTCCGGTGCTGGTGCGCATCACCCCTCCTAAAATTAAAATTAGTAATATTTTACAGATAGTCTGACTCATGAAACTGATGATCGTCAATGAAGACCATCCTGTCCAGCAGTTTAAACTCATAATCTTCAGCGTTCTGATTATCATTTGTCTGAAATTGAAAATTCCATCGGATCAAACAATCATTGGGCTTCCCATTTGAAACCTTGGGCACTTGAATCATGATTGTTTGCATTTTAATTTTAGTAACTTATGGGTAACACTGCTAGATTCAAAATTCCGCTTAGAAGCATGTAAACTTTAAAAGCTCTTTTCTTTTAAGACGTAGGAGGGGTGGTGTCCACTACGATCTGGACTTGGTGTGCAACACTACAACCTGATTTCAGACCCTGGCCATCACAGCTACAAGGAATGCCTTGTCAGCGTTCTTTGGTGTTGGCAGGCGCAGACTGCCATGCACACCCCTTTTCAGAGCATCGTGCCAGGGAAAATTCTGACGCCACTCGATGCTGACATGGACGCTGACATGCAGCGATATGCTGCAAGACACAAGCTGGAGCGTATTTCAGCGTGGCGGCAAATTCAAGCTTACTCAAACCAGTTGCGAGCTTTGACATCGAAATTTTCAAGACCTCCCGTGACGATTGAATTCTTCAAGCTGCCAGAGACTTTCCACATACGGGCCATTCGTAGAAATGAAGCCCGCTTGACTGTGCGGGGCGTCCAAGATGTGAGCTACATTGTTGATAGAGACACAGGTGAGAGGACGCAGGTTCTTCCCAGTGGGCCTATCAGAGCGCCTCTGTTGAACATTGGTCTGGATCAGGGGGCTATTGGCGCCGCTGGGGCGGCCTTCATGATGTTTTTCTTGTCCCTCATGGTGAACATTCAGTTTGACAAGATTCACCGTCTGATCAGAGACATAAAGAAGGCTGAGAACAGCTGCAACAAGATCTGGCTGAAAGCGAAATTGTGGAGTGCGTATGTGCTGTCCATAAACAAGAGGCCCTTTGGGTCAGGGGCAAACGCCTCAACGAAGGAGCGCTATCTTGATGTGTTCTCTGTGCAGTGTGATATAAGTTCTCCTCAATTTCTGAAATATCTTCCGAAGATTGCTAAGCAGTGGCGAATGCCGTACGGCACTGAAGAAGAGAAGCAAGCCATCTTCGACGCAGTTGTGGAAATGAGATCTTTCCGGGCGCACTTATCTCACCCGAAAGTTGCCAATTGGTTTGCATGGAACAGCTCTGTCCATGAGCAGTGGGAAGGAGAGCGGGGTGAGTTCTGGGGAGCTAAGATGGTGCTTGAGACGGTGTTGCCTCGTCAGACAGACCCCGATTCTAGGCTGCTTAATATAACATTGTTTCAGCTATTACTTTAATAAACCAACGCAAGCAATGCAAGTTTCAAACCAATGCAATCAATGCAACCAATGCAACCAATGCTCCTGGCCCTGCCCCACCACCCCACCACCAGCCAGGCGCCGCAGTATGTAAAGTAGAATTTATTATTAATTAATAAATTTTACATGGATCAAAAAGAC
>CAYVKX010000122.1:0-3783 GCA_964452095.1 uncultured Weeksellaceae bacterium | reverse complement strand
TTACAGCATGTGATAGTGTAGTTTGGAATGGGACTACTTATACTCAGAGTGGTACATACACTGCAAATTTTGGTTCTAATAATAATTATTCTTTAAGTTTTGATAATGTAGATGATTATGTTGATGTAGGTGTAGACATTGCAAATACTGATTTCACTCTTATGCTTTGGGCTAAAACAGATTCATTAAATTGTAATGCAGGAACCTTTATTAGTGAGAAGGGGCCTCCTACAAACACTAACTGTTTACATTTTGGTAATTCTAGTTGTAATGCTCAATGTCCTTCATGTGTATATCTAGATTTTTATGAAACAAATCCTCCAGGGCTGTATACTTCTGCACCATTTACTAATAACTGGACATTTTGGTCAGCTACATATAATACTACTACTTTAAGAAGACAAATCTTTAGAGATGGCGTATTACTTATAGATACTGTTATGAGCAATCCATATAATGGGAATAATGATCTTTTACTGGGTGCTATTTATAATTGGATTAGTGTAGATTTTGAAGGTAACATGGATGATGTTTCTATCTGGAATAAAGTACTTACTCAACAAGAAATTCAACAATATATGAATTGTCCTCCAACAGCTAATGATGCAGGGTTAGTTGTGTATTATAATTTTGAAGAGGGTAGTGGCTCAACAGCTTTGGATCTTTCTGGTAATGGTAATAATGGAACAATATATGGTAATGCAGTTTATAGTACAAATACACCGCTACAATCTTGTCAATTAACAAATACTAATGGCTGTGATTCTACAGCAATATTAAATCTTACATTAGAGATATGCGGATGTACAGACGCAAGCTCTTTCAATTATAACTCAAATGCTACTTTAGATGATGGTTCTTGTATAGCAGTAGCTTATGGTTGTACAGATCCTACAATGTTCAATTTTAACATTTTAGCCAATACAGATGATGGTAGTTGTATCCCATTTATTTATGGATGTACAGATCCTACAATGTTTAATTATGACGCTACTGCCAACACTGATGATGGAAGTTGCATTTCATTTGTTTATGGATGTATAGATCCTACAATGTTCAATTTTAACATTTTAGCCAATACAGATGATGGAACATGCATTCCATTTATTTACGGATGTATAGATTCAACAATGTTAAATTACAATCCTTTAGCAAATACTGATGATGGCTCATGTACAATGATAGTTTACGGCTGTATGGATTCAACAATGTTTAACTATAATCCTATTGCTAATGTAGATGATGGTAGTTGTGTTGCATTTATTTATGGCTGTATAGATTCAACAATGTTAAATTATGATCCTTTAGCAAATACAGATGATGGAAGTTGTATTGCATTTATATATGGTTGTACAGATCCATTAGCGCCAAATTATAATTTATTAGCAAATACTGATGATGGTAGTTGCTTGCCATATGTTTATGGTTGTACAGATTCTACAGCATATAATTATGATACAACAGCAACTTTAGATGATGGTAGTTGTTCTTATTGTGATTATATGGATAATGATTATATTTCAGATGTATATTATTCTGCAATAAGTTGTAATGGTAGTAATGATGGTAGTATTTTTGGAATTGATTTAGGAACTTTAATTCTTTATAATGGAACTGGGCCTTTTACTTACTCAGTTGATTCTGGATTAACGTTCCAAAGCTCAACAACTTTTAGTAATTTAGGTCCTGGTAATTATTACATTACCTATATGGATGCTAATGGATGTATTAACCCTAATACCAGCCAGTATTGGTTAACATTATTTAACCCTGATTCTATGCAATTTACTACATCTCAAAATGATGTAAGTTGTAATGGAGGTAATGATGGGAATATGATGATAGATGTACAATATGTAAATTATTATCCTTACAATTTACAATGGTCAGATGGAAGTACAGATTCAGTAATGAATAATGTTACTGCAGGAAATTATAATGTTGTAATAACGGATGCTAATAATTGTACCGATACAGTACAATTTAACATTAGTGAACCAATCGAAATTTTAACTTCAATTTCAACCTCTAACGTAAGTTGTGTTGGAGGAACAGATGCTTCAGCTTCAGTTAGTGTAAGTGGAGGAATATCTCCATATAGTTATTTATGGAGTAATGGGTCTACATCATCTGCAATAAATTCTTTAACAGAAGGTTTCTATTTTGTTGTAGTTACTGATGCAAATTCTTGTTCAGACACTTCTTATTTTACTATTTCTTCATCACCAATAATTGTAAATTCACAAATAACAGAAGTAAGTTGTAATGATAATGATGGATCCATTGATATATTTGTAAGTGGAGGTCAATCTCCATATTCTTATGTATGGAAGGAAGAAGCTTATTTTATGGGATGGTATTTAGGATTCCAGCAATTCTCTACAAATCAAAATATTAGTAGTTTAGATACAGGATTATATGTTCTAATCATTACAGATGATCTTGGATGTACATATACAGATACTTTCTTTGTAGATGCATATAGTATCACAATAGCCTCTCAAACAATTAATAATATTTGTTATGGAGATTCTATGGCTTCCATTGATATAACTGTAAGTGGTGGAGTTTCTCCATATACATATCAATGGTCTAATGGAGAAATAACAGAAGATATTAGTAATTTAATTTCAACTGACTATATTGTAACTGTTAGCGATTCAAATTCTTGTTCACAATCCGATACAATTACAATAACTGAACCATCTGAGATTTTAATAAATGCTACCATTACTAATACCAACTCATCTTGTAATGGAGCTATTGATGCAATAGTAAGCGGTGGTACGCCACCATATAGTTATGATTGGCAAATTCCTGCTAGTTCTATTCCAGATTCTTTTAATGTTTCTATTGCCCCGCCAAACTCATCTCACCCACATTATGGAAATGGTCAGAGTGTAGTTTATGAGATAAATTCTGTTCAGGGTCCTGAGTTGACTTTATTAAGAGGACATACTTATTCTTTTTATATGAATAATATACCAATATACTTCCCATTTTATATTTCAACCGATCCTTTAGGAGGAAGTAATTATGTTGGACAGGTAAGCAATGGAGTAATAAACTCTGGAGCAACATCCTATCAGATTTTAACATTTACTCCTGATAGTACTCATCCGGATACATTATATTATCAATCTGCATATCAATGGTATATGGGATACAGAATTATACTTATAGATGGATATACTTCTCAAAGTTTAAGTGATGTATGTGTGGGTACATATAATGTAACGGTAACAGATGCTAATGCTTGTACAAATACTGAATCATTTTCAGTTGGTAATCTAATCTTTGGATGTACTGATAGTACAATGTTTAATTATGATCCTTCTGCTAATTCAGATGATGGTAGTTGTATTCCATTTGTATATGGATGTATGGATTCAACAATGTTTAATTATAATAAAAACGCTACTTCAGATGATGGTAGTTGTATTCCATTTGTATATGGATGTACGGATTCAACAGCCTTTAATTATAATCCAAATGCAACAGCTGATGATGGTTCGTGTATAGCAATAGTATATGGTTGTACTGATTCTACCCAGTTTAATTACTATGCTGGAGCAAATGTGGATGATGGAAGCTGTATTGCCTATAACTATGGATGTATGGATTCTACCATGTTCAACTATAATGCATCCGCAAATACGGATGATGGAAGCTGTATTGCATTTGTTTATGGCTGTACTGATTCTACACAGTTTAATAATAACGCTTTGGCTAATGTAGATGATGGAAGCTGTATTTCATTTGTGTACGGATGTATGGATTCCA
>CAYVKX010000121.1:0-3795 GCA_964452095.1 uncultured Weeksellaceae bacterium | reverse complement strand
ATTGATAGTTGATGAAATACCATTTTCCTCCCTTTCCCCTTTTAGTACAGTAATTGGGATTTTCTTGGAGCGAATTGTTTGGTATTTTTTGGTAGAAGGATTAAAATAATCATAAGCAATTGCTGGAATTTCATAATTTCCTTTAAAGCGTGGGATGAGCAAATATTCAAAAATCTTTTTGCCAGAAGTGTGGGTATTTGCACTAAAAGTTTTGTCAATTATTTTTGGGTCATAAACTTCAAAATCAGGGGGGAATGCAATATCAAATGGCTTTAATAATGCTAAATTTCCATTTCCAGAAATTGTGATTTTAAAGGTAATTGCATCATTGGCTTTAATGACTGTATTATCCACTTCAACTTTCATTTTTAACTTTCCAACTCCTCCATAAAAATGAGTTGGTTTTGGAGCTGGAAGTGGCTCTACAGTTATTTTTATTGATTTGGAAGTTACTATTTTTTCAATAGTAGAATATTGATTAAACATCCCAAAAGGATCTAAACGATTACTTCTAGTATTTTTATTTTGCACCCTAACTTGTGCTTTGATTTCCATTGGGTCAATTTGTAAATCCCCAGATTTTTGAGCAGTTAGCAATGCTTTTTTTACAGTAGCAACATTATAAGTAACTCCATCAATTATTTTTCTTTTAAATTTACTATTTACCTTAATATCTTGAGTCCAAAAACCATTAAGTGCAGGATTATTTGTTAGCTCAGTAGTTGCTAAATCTACTCTAGTATAGAGTTTGTAAGCAACCAAAATTTGTTGCCCCTGAAAAACCTTTCTTTTATTGGCGGTTGCTTTTATATAAAGTTGATTTCCACTAACTGCTTTGGAATTATTGCTTTTTGTATTCTGCTTTTGTTTTTTAGTTGATTGAGAAATTTGTAAAATCTTATTTTTTATTAAATAATTTTCTAATTCCGCACAATTTCCTTTTTTGCATTTTGAAATTAAATCACAATCAATTTGACTCCCATTAATGATACATTTCTCAGATTTTTTCCCATTGTTATTCTGCTCAATTTTAGTAACAAAAAAAGCCCCTAACTTATTAGTTCTCAATTGAAAACTATTTTGACTAGAAGAGCTAATATGAATTTGTGCATTTGTTAAAATGCAAAATCCTAAAAATAATAAAAATAGAAGCTTTTTCAATTTACCAATCTTTTAAAACTTTAACCTTTTTACCTTTTGCTTTTTTCTTTTGTAATTTTTCTTGCAACTCTTTTTCTTGCTGTTGTAATGCTTCCAACATTTTCTCAGCATCTTCCTTGCTCATATCTTCTTTTTTTTCTTGCTCTTGTTCTTGCTCTTGTTTTTCCTGCTGTTCTTTGTTTTCTTTTTGCTCTTGCTGCTGTTCCTTTTTCTCTTCTTGCTTATCCTCTTTTTTCTCCTCTTTATTTTCTTGTTGCTGCTCCTGTTGTTGTAGCATTTGCTGAGCAAGAGCCAAATTATATCTTGTATCCTCATCATTAGGATTGTTCCTTAATGCCTGTTTATATGCATTTATACTTTCCTCTAATTTCTGCTGTTTCATGAAGGAATTCCCTAAATTATGAAAAATTTTGGAAAGCTCATCTTTATCTTTTGCATTGTCTTTTAAGCCATCAAAAAGAGCAGAAGATTCCTCAAACCTTTCTTGTTTGTAAATAGCATCAGCCAAATTATAGGATGCAGAAAAATAATCTTGGTCCTTTTCAAGCGATTTCCTGTATTTCATTTCTGCCTCATTAAACAAACTGTCCCCATACAAATCATTTCCATTTCGTAAATGCGTTTTTTTGTTTTGAGCCATAGAATTTACACTCAACAAAATAGATAATATTAGCAGCATTTTATTCATTAATTGACTTGTGTTATTAGTTTTTTGTTTCTAGTTTTTAGTAATTGCTACATTAATTCTTCATCAACAGCTAAGTTTTGCAAGAAAGTAATGGAATTTTCAATATCATTATGAAGTAACCTGTCATTATCTAAAAAAGGAACTTCATCTCTATAAATATCTAAAATTCCTTCAATAAATTCAGAAGATTTTGCATTTCTAAAAGCAATACCTTGAGTTGCATTTAAGAGTTCAATAGCTAAGATACGCTCAACATTTTCAACTACTCTGTATAGTTTTGTAGCGGCATTTGCACCCATACTTACATGGTCTTCTTGTCCGTTTGAGGATACTATAGAATCCACAGAAGCAGGAGTACATAATTGTTTATTTTGACTAGCAATAGATGCTGCTGTATATTGTGGAATCATCATCCCTGAATTAAGTCCTGGTTCAGCAACTAAAAATGCTGGCAAACCTCTCAATCCTGAAATTAACTGATAAGTTCTCCTTTCAGAAATAGAACCCAATTCTGAAAGTCCTATTGCTAAATAATCCATAGCCATTGCTAATGGTTGTCCATGAAAATTACCTCCAGAAATAACTTTATCTTCATTTATAAAAACTGTTGGATTATCAGTAACTGAATTTATCTCATTAGTAAATACATCTTTTACATGAGAAATAACTCCTTTACTAGCACCATGAACTTGAGGCATACACCTGAAAGAATAAGGATCTTGAACATGCTCCTTCTCCCCTTCTTGAATTTCACTTCCAGCTAAGAAATCACGGATATTTTCTGCAGTTTTTAATTGTCCTTTATGTGGGCGAACCACATGAATTAACTCATCAAAACATTCATTCCTGCCATCAAAAGCCTCTAAAGAAATTGAACCAATCATATCTGCCATATAGGATAATTTCTGAGCTTTTAACAAACTCCAAACTCCATAAGCACCCATAAACTGAGTACCGTTAAGCAAAGCCAAACCTTCTTTGGATTGCAATGCAATTGCTTCCCAAGCATTAGATTTCATAATGGTTTTTGTTGCTACTTCCTCTCCATCAACAACAACATTTCCTTCCCCTAAAAGAGGTAAAGAAAGATGAGCCAAAGGCGCTAAATCACCACTTGCCCCTAAACTTCCTTGTTGAAATACAACTGGAAGAATATTTTTATTGAACATTTCAATTAAGCGTTCAACTGTTTTAAGCTGTACTCCTGAATGTCCGTAAGAAAGAGATTGCACCTTTAAAAGTAACATGATTTTCACTACATCAGTTGGTACTTTATCTCCAGTACCACATGAGTGAGAAAGCACTAAATTCTTTTGTAATTTCCCTAAATCTTCTTTTGATATTTTATGATTGCAAAGCGAACCAAAACCTGTGTTTATTCCATATATTGGAGTATCAGATTTCTGCATTTTTTCATCTAGGTAATTACGGCAATCTTGAATTTTTTGCTTTGCTTTTTCACCTAATTCTATTTTAGTATCTGTAGCAATAATATCAGTAATTACTGATATTGTAAGCATTTGTTCTCCTACTTTATAAGTACTCATTTATGACAATTCTTTTATTAAATCTGTGATGTTCATTTCAGACTGCTCACCACTTTCCATATTTTTTATTTTCAACACTCCAGATGCCATTTCATCCTCACCAACTAAAATAACATATTGTATACCTTTATTATTGGCATAAGTCATTTGCTTCTTCATTTTTGCTTTTTTAGGATATAATTCTGAACTTATTCCTTCTGCTCTAAGTTGCTTTAAAAGTGGCAAACAATAAGCTGCTTCATCAATACCAAAATTAGCAAACATTACTTTAGTACTTACATCAATATCAGCAGGAAAAAGATTTAGCTCTTCCATTACTAAATAGATTCTATCAATTCCAAAAGAAAAAATCCAATTTTGTCTTCTACTTCTTTAATTTGTCTCTTTTCCTCTAGGACA
>CAYVKX010000120.1:0-3846 GCA_964452095.1 uncultured Weeksellaceae bacterium | reverse complement strand
TCAATTTCATCAGTTAATACTTCTGTTCGAGTAGGAAGATTGGCGACCGTTCTATTTCCTCTTGTGGCCTCAACAATTATTTCATCAATTTCCGTATCGGAAGCATAAAGTAAAATGGTATGTACTTTTTCACTTTCAATAGGAAATTTCAATGTTAAATGCTCATCCTCATATCCAATAAAAGAGATGCTAATAACCTGTTCTCCACTTGGAATATTTTTAAGGATTGCCATTCCGGTAATATCTGTGCTTACGCCATTTGTAGTTCCATTTAGTAGGAGAGTAGCGCCAATTAATACCTCCTTATTTTCACTATCTAATATTTCAGCAGTAAAGGTATTTTGTGCATTTGTAATACTAGCAAAGGCAATAAATAAGAGTGTAAGGGTTTTTTTAATCATTGTTTTTTGTTTTTTCAAAGTTCAAATCCATATTTCTAAATGGATGTTTTAATTTATTAAAAAGAAATGCGCCAACTATAGCGGATAAAAATCCGACAGCTGCAGTGTATAATGGCATGAGAAATAAAGCCATAAAAGCTAACAGGGTTCCATAGCTTAATCCTGGTGTATTATCCCAAATAATAGGGTCTGATAGTTCAAGGGTAACTAAGGTGTCAACAATCAATCCTCCAAAAAAGTAGAAAATTCCAAATCCTAACCCTATAAAACTGCAAATTAGTGCTTGGAATTTAGCGTACTTTAAAATATGAATTTTACTATCGTTTTCTGTTTTCAGCTCAAAGTTAAATTCGTTAAATTTTAACAAATAATTGAATTTGTTCAATAAAAACCCGCCAACTAAAGCAAAAAGAAAGCCCAGAGTTGCAAAATACAAAGGCATAACTGGAATAGCTATATAGGCTAAAACGGTTCCGTAATTAAAACCATTTACTCCTGTTAAATCAATATAGGTGCCAATAGTGGCATATAAAACACCTCCGATAATTCCTGCAAAAGCACAAATTAGAGCTTGAAATTTAGCATACTTTAATATATTTAGTGTTTTCATTTTTTAAACTAACTCTTCCTCTACAAAGTTTATTCCATTTTCTTCTAACTCTTTTAATACAGGAATATAAATATCTTTGGTAGTTGGAATCTTAACTCCTGTTGATTGTATTGCTCCATTTAAAATTAACTTTGTTGCAATAGCAACAGGCAATCCTACTGTTTTTGCCATAGAGGTATATCTAGGGTCATCACCAAAAACCAAAAGGGAAGAATTCAATTTCTTTTGTTTTCCATCTTGCAAAAATTCAAACTGATGTTGCATAACAATCATATCCTTATCCTCACTTGCTAAAGTCCATTTATTCTCACAAATTGCTTGCAATAGCTGTGCAGGACTAGCATTTTCTATCCCTACCTTTTCCTCAGAGAAAACTCCTAACCAATCTAGTTTTTTATAAATAACATCATCAACTGAAAGGTTAAATTGCTTGCATAATTTCTCCTCTATAGTCAAGCTATCATCAAAAGGTAAAAACATATTTACAAATTCTCTATTAGAAATATTTTCAGAATTCTCTAATTTATAAGTATCATCTGTCATTCCCAACTGAACAAAAATATTCCAAGACTCAGAATACCCTTTTCTTCTTAATGTCCCTCTAAATAGTGTTGGAATATTGTCTAGCCCGTAAGATTCTCTATAAGAAAGTGAATCTCTATTTGCATAACCTTCAAACTCCCCTGCATCTAGCACACTCATTTTTTCTGTACGCTCAAACAAACTAGTATAAGGTATGTATTTATAATTTCCATTTTCAATATATTGTGCAGTGCCTTGCCCTGCCAACACTACATTTCTTGGGTTCCATGTAAACTTATAGTTCCAAGGGTTATTATCATAATCAGGGTGAACTAAACCACCACAAAAAGATTTAAATGAGGTTAACTCTCCTCCTTTTTCTTTTATTTCATCTATAACTTGCATGGCAGACATATGATCGATTCCAGGGTCTAAACCAATTTCATTTAATAGTAATACATCATTTTTTACTGCCTCATCATTTAATGATGCTATCTCTTCAGACACATAAGATGCTGTAACTAGGTTTTTCTTTAACCTCACACAATCCTTAGCTACTGTAATATGCAAATTTGCAGGAAGCATTGAGATAACAATATCAGCATTTTCTATTTCGGTTTCTCTTTGCTGTTCATCTGTAACATTAAAGAAAATTGCTTTTCCATTTTGATGTGATGCAACTGCTTCATTTGCTAAATCAACTGAATAATCAGCAACAGTAACAAACCAATCATTTGCTACAGAATTTTCTAAAAGATACTTAATTAATGTTACTGCTGATCTTCCCGCTCCTATTACTAAAATCTTTTTCATTATATATTGTGAATTTTGAAAAGCGAAAGTATTATTTTTGTATGACTAATAAAAATATTATGAGGACAGATAAATACATAAAATTCGCCATCTTCTTTGCACTTACTGCTGTAATTTTAGGTGCAATGAGAGCTTATGCACTTAAAGAACTATTATCAACTGAACAACTTTCTTCTTTCCAAACAGGAATAAGATATCAGATGTTTCATGCTATTTCCATATTAATTTTAGCATTGAATATTGAAAAATTCAATACTAAAATAAAAAGAAGTTTACATCTAATAGTTGCTGGTGTTTTTTGTTTTTCATTCTCTATTTACTTACTTTCTATACAAGAAATTTTAGGAGTTAATCTAGGATTTTGATGTCCAATCACTCCTATTGGAGGAGTATTATTAATAGTTGGGTGGGGAACGCTTTTTACTGCAATCAAAAACAATGATTAATCTCATACTCTAATAGATTATTATACTTATTTTTGCACCCTTAAAACCAAAAAACAAAAAATATTATGACCGAAACAGGCAAGCGAGCAACTAATGCTACCATCTCTGATTTAGGAATAAAAGACGCAACTGCACACTGGAACTTATCCCCAGAAGAATTATCAAAAATTGCAGTTGAAAAAGGACAAGCTACAGTTACTTCATCTGGAGCAATCAACATTAATACAGGAGAATTTACAGGCCGCTCACCAATGGACAGGTTCATTGTTCGTGACGCAATTACTGAGGATTCTGTGTGGTGGGGAGATGTTAACTTATCCTTTAATGAAGATAAATTTGATGCATTACACCAAAAGGTTTTAGATTATTTATGCTGCAAAGAGCTTTATGTAAGAGATGCTTATGCCTGTGCAGATGACAAATACAGAATGAACATTCGTGTGGTAAATGAATATGCTTGGAGCAATATGTTTGCTTACAATATGTTCTTACGCCCTACTGATGAGGAACTTGAAAACTTTGATGCAGAATGGACTATACTTAATGCTCCAGGCTTCATGGCCAATCCTGAAGTTGATGGAACTCGCCAACATAACTTTGCGATACTAAACTTTACAAAAAAGATTATTCTTATAGGAGGAACTGGTTATACAGGTGAAATCAAAAAAGGAATTTTCTCAGCTTTAAACTTTATTCTTCCACATCAAAAGAATGTACTTTCAATGCACTGTAGTGCTAATGTTGGAAATGCAGGAGATACAGCTATTTTCTTTGGTCTTTCAGGTACTGGAAAAACTACCTTGTCTGCAGACCCTAATAGAAATTTGATTGGTGATGATGAACACGGGTGGGATGGAGATACAGTATTTAATTTTGAGGGAGGTTGTTATGCAAAATGTATTGATCTTTCTGCTGAGAAAGAACCAGATATCTTTGCTGCTGTAAAGCCAGGTGCTTTACTTGAAAATATTTCTTTTAAAGAAGGAACAAACGAACCTAACTATGAAGACGGAACAATTACTCAGAATACCAGAGTAAGTTACCCTATCTACCA
>CAYVKX010000119.1:0-3928 GCA_964452095.1 uncultured Weeksellaceae bacterium | reverse complement strand
AGTGAATAGATACTGCTCTTCAGGGTTAGAAACTATAGCCATTGCTAATGCAAAAATACAAAGTGGAATGGCAGATTGCATTATTGCAGGTGGTGTAGAATGTATGTCCCCTATCCCATTTGGAGGGTGGAGAATTGTACCAAATTATGAAGTTTCAAAAGAAAATGCAGATTGGTATTGGAACATGGGACTCACAGCAGAAGCAGTTGCAGAAAAATGGAATATCAGTAGAGAAGACCAAGATGAATTTGCACTCAATTCCCATAAAAAGGCATTAAATGCAATTGACAAAGGGTATTTTGAAAGTGGAATTGTTCCGATTACGGTAAAAGAAACTTACTTAGATGAAAACGAAAAAAGAAAAGAGAGAGAATTTATTGTAGATACAGATGAAGGACCAAGAAAGGGAGGAACAATTGAAGCCCTAAACAAACTGAGACCTGTATTTGCACAAAATGGAAGTGTAACAGCAGGAAACGCATCACAAACTTCTGATGGGGCCGCATTTGTTATATTAATGTCAGAGAAAATGGTGAATGACTTAGGAGTAAAACCTATTGCAAAATTATTAAGCTATTCAGTAGCTGGAGTTGAACCAAAATACATGGGAATTGGTCCTATTGAAGCAATACCAATGGCACTCGAAAAAGCAAGCCTAAAACTAGAAGATATTGAGCAAATAGAATTAAATGAAGCTTTTGCTTCTCAATCCTTAGCAGTAATTCGTGAGTTAGGATTAAACCCTGAAATTGTAAATGTAAATGGAGGAGCAATTGCCTTAGGACATCCACTAGGATGTACGGGAGGAAAACTAACAGTTCAGTTGATAAACGAAATGAAAAGAAGAAATCAAAAATACGGAATGGTAACCATGTGTGTGGGAGCAGGACAAGGTGCAGACGGAGTATTTGAAATATTATAAAAAATAAAATCATGATAAAAGGAGGAGAATTTTTAATCAAAGACCAAGAGTCAAAAGACATATTTATTCCAGAAGAATTTACGGAAGATCAAAAAATGATGGCAGCAGCAACTAAAGAATTTGTTGAAAAAGAATTAGACCCACACAGAGAAAGGTTTGAGAAAAAAGACTACAAATTAACAGAAGACTGCATGAAAAAGGCAGGAGAATTAGGTCTGTTAGGTATTGGTGTACCAACAGAATATGGGGGAATGGGAATGCCTTTTAACACTTCTGTACTTATTTGCGATAAAATATCAGGAGCAAATGGTTCTTTTTCTACAGCATTTGGTGCGCATACCGGAATTGGGACTTTACCAATTCAACTTTATGGAGATGAAAAGCAAAGAGAAAAATACTTACCAAAACTTGCAAGTGGGGAGTGGATGGGATGTTATTGTTTAACTGAACCTGGAGCAGGTTCGGATGCCAACTCAGGAAAAACAAAAGCTGTACTTACTGAAGATGGAAAACACTACCTTATTACAGGACAAAAAATGTGGATTTCAAATGCAGGTTTTGCGGATGTATTTATTGTATTCGCAAGAATTGAAGACGATAAAAATATTACTGGTTTCATCTTGGAGAAAGGAATGGAAGGAATTACTTTAGGAGAGGAAGAACACAAATTAGGACTGAACTCCTCCTCTACTCGTCAGGTGTTTTTTAATGAAGTGAAGGTGCCTGCAGAAAATATGTTAGGAGGTAGAGGTAACGGATTTAAGATTGCAATGAACGCACTAAATGTTGGGAGAATTAAGCTTTCAGCAGCAGTTTTAGATGCTTGCAGAAGAGTAACAACACTCTCAACTTCTTATGCAAATGAAAGAATTCAATTCGGAATTCCAATCTCAAAATTTGGAGCTATAAAACACAAACTAGCAGATATGGCAGTTAGGACTTACGCCATTGAATCAGCAACTTATAGAGCTGGAGCCAATATTGAAAAAAATATTAAAAAACTAATTTCTGAAGGAATGGATCATCAGAAAGCACACTTAAAAGGAATTGAGGAATATGCAATTGAATGTTCTATTGTAAAAGTATTAGGATCAGAAACTATACAATTCTGTTCTGATGAAGGAATCCAAATTTATGGAGGAATGGGATATTCTTCAGATGCACCAATGGAAGCAGCATATCGTGATGCAAGAATTGCAAGAATTTATGAAGGAACAAATGAGATAAACAGAATGTTATTGGTGGGAATGATATTGAAAAAAGCAATGAAAGGACAGTTAGATATTATGGGACCAGCCATGAAAGTTGCAGAAGATTTAATGAGCATCCCTTCCTTTGACAAACCAGACGATAGCGTACTTTTTACAATAGAAAAAGAACAAGTTAAAAAAATGAAAAAAGCAATTTTAATGTGTGCAGGAAAAGCAGCACAACATTTTGCAATGAACATTGAAAAAGAGCAAGAAGTTTTAATGCATATTGCAGATATGATTATTGCAGTTTATTCGGTTGAATCTACTTTGCTCAGAACAGAAAAGTTAGTAAATAAAGAAGGGGAAGAAAAAATGAAATCTCAGATAGAGATGACGAAACTTGCACTATACAATGCAATAAAAAATTGTAAAATCTCAGGAGAGGAAACAATACTTTCTTTTGCAGAAGGAGACGAACAAAGAATGTTATTAATGGGATTAAAACGATTTACAAAAGGATACAACATCAATCCAAAAAATTTGAGAAGAAAAATAGCAGACAAACTTATTGAGGAAAATGGATATTGTTTTTAGTATCTTTACCAAATGAAATTTACAGAATTTAAGTTCGGAAACGAACTTCAAGAGGGGCTAGACATGATGGGATTTGAAGAAGCTACCCCAATACAACAACAAGCAATACCTACTATACAAAAAGGACAAGATTTAATCGCTTGCGCACAAACAGGAACAGGAAAAACTGCAGCATTTGTTTTGCCAATTTTAGATAAACTTACTAAAACAAAGCAAACAAATAAAGTCAACACAATAATTATAGCTCCTACTCGTGAGTTAGCAAAGCAGATTGACAGACAAATTGAAGGATTTTCTTATTTTACAAACTCATCTTCCTACCCAATTTATGGTGGAGGAACAGGTATAGAATATGATAACCAAAAACAAGCACTAAAAAAAGGTGCTGACATAATTATTTGTACTCCTGGGAGGTTACTCGCTCATTTGGATTTTGATTATTTTGATACTTCTGGAGTGAAACACTTTATTTTGGATGAGGCTGATAGAATGTTAGATATGGGTTTTTTTGATGATTTCATGAAAATTGCAATAGAGCTTCCTCATGACAGACTAAAACTTTTGTTTTCGGGAACTATGCCACCAAAAATAAGAGAACTAGCAAATAAAATTCTTAAAAAACCAGAGAGTATAAGTTTAGCTATTTCCAAACCAGCTGAAGGACTTACTCAAAATGCTTACATGGTACATGATAAGCAAAAAGTAAAATTAGTTAGAGAAATTTTAAGAGCAAAAGGGAAAGATTTGAGTCATGTTTTAGTTTTTGCTTCTAGCATAAAGAGTGTAAGAGAAATAAAGAAAACTCTTAACAAAGCTGGAATGAGAGCATCAGAGATGCACTCAGGACTAGACCAAGATCAAAGAGAACAAACCATCCGTGATTTTAAAAACAAGAAAATTAGAATTTTAGTAGCAACCGATATTTTATCTAGAGGGATTGATATTAAAGGAATTGAACTTGTAATAAACTATGAAGTACCCCATGATGCTGAGGATTATGTACATAGAATTGGGCGTACTGCTCGTGCAGACAGAACGGGAGAAGCTATCACTTTTATAAATCCTAAACAAGTTCGTAACTTTAAGGATATTGAAAAACTGATTGAAAAAGAAGTTCCTAAATTAGCCCTTCCAAAAGGATTTGAAAAAGGTCCTGAATATAAGGTGCAGCCCAAAAACAAGAAGAAAAAGAAGTGGAGGAATTTTAAGAAGAAGAAAA
>CAYVKX010000118.1:0-3980 GCA_964452095.1 uncultured Weeksellaceae bacterium | reverse complement strand
GTAAGAACCCTTCTAGACAGAGCCTAGTTCTGATATTGAGGACAGTGGATGCATATGATTAGGTATTCTTACAATTCGAAGTTTGCCATGTGTGAAATCTAAGGAAAGTGAATGTAGATAATTTGATATCCGTTGACAACAGTTAGTGCATATCGCATGTTCTTTTCATCTTGCGCTCGCGTTTTCACAAGCACTGGTAAATAGACAAAACTGTACAAGCACTTTTGTGTTCCGAGAAAAACTCTCCACCACATAGTGCAGGCGTGAATCAGAGTGATGTAGATAGCAACGACCAAGCACTGAGGTAATAGTGACACTAGCTATCCATCAACAATGCTCTATTGCAATGAAAGCGCCGTGGCGCCAGCCCACCACTGCGGTAGCAGTTGCACCAGCCATCTTGTAGATGTCATGTCACATCATGTGTGACAGATGTACCAAATAGCGTACAGCAAATGATGGTCATGGTTCAATAGGTGGGATGTGGAAAATGGCAAGCTCGCGCTAGATGAATCCCATGCAGAGAATAGGACTTGCAAGTTTGCGGAGTGTATTGCCAATTTCGTTGTCCTTGCGTCGATTTATAGCAGCGACATCGGTAAACGCACACGCATCGAAATTTTTCTGTTCCTATCAGAGTTGCCTTGGCATAGTTCCACGCTCGATCTTGAAGATTGTGTGGATAGTTACACCAACCGGGTTTTCCTTGCAAGGGCCTCCTATAGATTGTCTGTTCGCCTCCATTCCGGATCAGGTCTATAGGAAATTGGGTACCATGGTATCGGAATTCAGAGATGCCTTTATAGCGTCGTCGATCATCGTCAGGAAGAGATGTATGGCATTCACAGATGTTAGTGTCGAAACCATCCCATGCCATACCCTGCATGTCTATAGACAACAGGGGAATGTCTCCAACATCCTGTCCCATGTTGCTCAATTGCAAGGATATTCCATTGTCGAAGATAGATGCGTTGTAGCGACCGTTGGCAACTAATATCTGCTTAATACGAAGCACGGCATTAATGTAAGCTGGCGCCATAGGGTCATTGACTTCCAGTCCACGGATGTGTACATGTTTGAATAGAAGAGTTTCTGTACTTGGACGCCTCCATGGAGGGATCGACTCGGGGGATAGAGCGACGGCATTTGACACAACACATCTGTTGTCAGTCATAGCAGCATCGTTCTCATGTTCTTCCATCGAATCGGTCGTGTCTTCCGTTTCCTGTCCCTCATCATAGTCGCAGTCGTCAGCCATGGCATCGTCGCATGCTGAACATTCGTCCGTTTGATCAGAGTCGTTTTCTGGAGTCATAGGCCGTTGTTGCATGCTGTTTTCATATGCATTTTTTGCTTCTTGATGCAGTGTCCATAGACGTTCCATTAAATTCGGCTCCTCACAGGAGTGTAAAATGCGTAGTTGGAACTCCGTGAGATATTCTCTATCGCTTCGGAGACCATAGTCCCAAGGATGATCCTTTTGCCAGATTGTGTCAGTATCTTCGTAGCCATAGAAAAGAGCCGCCCCGTGTGCCCATAGGGGAATGAAGTTCCCTAGGGATCTATCAAGAGTGTAATACTGATAGAAGCGGGTTTTTTGCGATGAGCTCCATTGCTGACCAACCCAATAGTCCACACCACGGTCGTCTTTAGCCGCTTGGCGTTCCCAGACCTCGGTATAGCGAGAATTTGAAGGAAGCCATAGAGCTTTAGTGCTGTGAGCGAAGCCACAAGAATTGTCATAGGGACAAGTGCGTCTTTGACAGTAGTGCTTACAAAAGAACATGCTCGTGTGTCAAAGATGTGGTATAGAAGCCGAACAGCTTCCTATAATAGAAGCCAGAAAGCCTAGAATCGCTTGAACCAAAATAAAATTGTGCGGATAGAATGATGTACGTTATTATTAACATATAGTGGCACGTACCTGGGATCACTTGGCTGAGATCAAGTGGCTGAGATCACCTGAGTGGGATTAAATTAATGACATTCAGTATAGTGGATCACGAGAGTAAAATATTCATTGCTAACAGTAGTGGATTCAGATCAGTTGTGACTTTTACACCTCGGGTTAGCCAAGGTAGAAAACTAAGGACAATTGATGCAAATGATTTGATATGTTGTCATCTATTTGTTTGCCACTGTTGAAAAGTATGTCATTTACAGAAGCGTGTTTATAGAAACTATACGTTATCCAAGCGCGACCCTAACTAGTTTCTTTTCGTAGTGTTGTGTTTCGAGTGTTCTTTAGAGAGTGTCTTTAAATGTGTGTATAGATGTGTGCATAGATGTTATCATCCAGAGTAACACAGACTTATGGGAAGACGTGTAAACAAGAAAAGTCTTTCTCGATCAAGAAATTTCATTGGTTTGTTTAATGTCGTTTGCTGTCTTTCCTTGAAGTCACTGAGTAAGAACCCTTCTGGACAGAGCATAGTTCCGACATCGAGGACAGTGAATTGATATCATTTCTTATTCCTACATCGATGTGTCTACCGTGTCTGAAAACTAAGGATGATGGGTATAGATGATTGGATATACTTTCATGAATATGTTTGCCATGATCCAGAGTATTATAGACTTTCGTTGATACGGGTAAACAACAATACCCTCTAACAAACAGCAGTAATAGTGCACGTACCTGGGATCACTTGGCTAAGATCACGTGACTGAGATCACCTGGCTGGGATTAAATCACTGACATTGAGGACAGTGGATACAGATGATATACTATTCTTAGACTTAGGTGATGTCACTGTTTGAAAACTAAGGATACTGGATTCAGATAATTTGACATGCTTTCATGTATATGTTTGTCATGTTTGAAAACTAGTCCGTTTACAAAAATGTGTTTGTGTTTGTTTTACGTTATCCCAGCATGCCCCTAACTATGTTTTTGTTATAGCGTTTTGTTGACAGAGCTTCGTTTACAGATCTCCGATGATTACTTACTGAATTTGGTTTACAGATCTTTGTTTACGGAGCTTGATTGTACGTAGCTGTTTTTGCAGAGTGTTCTTTATAGAGTATCGTTTCCAGAGTTTTGTTTACGAAGTTTCTTTCAGAGAGCTTCGTTTACATAAATATGTTTATAGAATTGTGTTCTGAGAGCTTTGTTTACAGACCTTCTTCGACAGATGTTCGCTTATCGATTTTGTTCACAGAGCTTTGTTTACACAGCCGTGGTTACAGAGCTTGGTTCACATAGTTTTCTTTGCGGAGCTGTGTTTACAGAGCTATGCCATTCAAGAGGCACCCAAATCAGGAAAACAAACATACGCAAAGCACTCGATATTATCAAACGTAACATAGATTTTCTTCAACACTGGTAAACATAGAATTTCTTTTTATATAAAGAAATTCCAGCGGTGTGTTTACTGTAACTTGCTTATTTTCGTTTAAGTTACTGATTAAGAACCCTTCTAGGCAGATCTTAGTTATGGCATCGAGGGTACTGGATTCAGATTATTTGTTATTTTTACATTTCGGGGTTAGCCAAGTTTGAAAACTAAGGACGGTTGATACAGATGATTTAACACGCTTTCATCTATTTGTTTGCCATGTTTGAAAATTATGTCATTTGCAGAGGCGTGTTTATAGAAATTATACGTTATCCCAGCGCGACCCTAGCTATTTCTTTCATAGAGTTGTGTTTTGAGTGTTCTTTAGAGAGTGCCGTTTATACAGTTTTTGTTTTACGAAGTTTCGTTTACAGAGGGTCGTTTACAGAAATGAGTGTATAGATTTGTGTCGTCAGAGCTTTGTTTCAGAGTTGCGATGATTACTTACATAATTAGGTTTACAGAGCTCCGATGATTACCTTCCAGTCTCGGGGCCCCCAGTGTCTTTGCTGCGGTCCTGATACACATTTGACTATGATTGTTGCTATTGCCATTACTATTACTATTACTATTAGTATTAGTATTAGTATGACTATGACTATGACTATGACTATGACTATGACTATGACTATGACTATGACT
>CAYVKX010000117.1:0-4006 GCA_964452095.1 uncultured Weeksellaceae bacterium | reverse complement strand
ACGGGAATATCAACAACGAAGACCATGCCACCTGGTATCTTTGGGTACTGTCCATTCAAGAATGTAAAGCCTGATTCACGAAACGTGGTGACACCAAGCTCCATGTTAGGGCTGGATCTGTGCCCAGCGGCGCCAAGCACTGCCCAGAAGGGAGAAATATTTTTCATACATGTAACTCGACAATCTATGTTCGTTGCAGCAAGCAGCGGTGATGGCATGATATAATGAGTTTCCTTTTTCTGTAGTTCTGCATGAGTTTCGAAGACTTTCAGTCGTTTATTTTGACACTCATATGATATCTTCACAGAGGCGTGCTTCAACATAGAAGAGTGCACCACATCGTTGCATTGGGACAACTTTACTCGTTGAGCCTTGTCGTCTAACACGAACTCGAAACTGCCAGGCGACAAGCATAGATTACCTTTCTTGAAAGCAATGCATGACCGCGCCTGCAAAATGATGGGCAACTTTCCCTCCTCACTGAGCCTATACACTCTGACATTTTCTGCGACGCTCCGCACTTTGATATGCGCCCAGGCAAGCAGATGCTTCACTACGGCTTCTTTCATCAATGGCTCGCATAACTGCATATCGTACGTTTCCAACGCAGTCACACTTGACAATGTGTCAATACTGGGATGTATCGGAATCGGCTGTGTCTTTGGCACAGTCTGATAACTCCGCAGGTCGTCAGCAAGCACAGTGAACTGTGATCCATTAACATCTACCAGTGCATTTGGCAACGAAAGTTTGACCAAGCGACAGATGGTCCACTTCGAGTCACGTGGCTGAGAGCCATCACTTGGCTGCGAGCCATCAGTATTTTCAATTGGCTCTTGTTGGACACAGGGAACGCCTTGGACGCAGTAAAGCTGCGCCATCACCGTCTCGTCAAGGCCTTTGATCTTCAAGCGATGGAAGACGGCGGCTTCTGTCACAGTCCCGTCGGCGTTGGCGATGATCACAACTGGCTGCGAAGTGTTCGTTTCAGCAGGTTTCGGAGGTCCTTTTTGCTGGACAGGCATAGGATATTTTGCAGCCGGGAGGTCATCTTCCTTGATCAGATTCCTGCTCACCAGCCCAGTCCTGAACACATCTTCGATCTTGCTGAACTTGTCTTTTGTCTCGTTTTGCACAACTACCAACCGCTGTTCAGGTGAGAGCACTTCGCGACGAGATAACAACTTTCTGGCTTCGAGGTCAATAGACGCCGCAACTCTCAAAATGAGCTTACCGCAGAGGCGGAGGAATATACCGCGCTCTTTGATCAGTGCCTTGGCGACCTCCACCCGCGAAGGATCACGAATTTTATATGATGTCAAGACCAATTTGATGAACGATTCAATGTCCGTTAGGAAGCCAATCTCTGCCCCGACTTCCTTCATGGCTTGTGGGCTTAGCTTTGTAGCCCAGATTGTTTCCAAGCCTTCGAACGTCGTTTGGGTCAACCCCTGCATAATCGTTTGTTCTTTTATGCTGTAATACTGAGCGAGCAGGATCGCAATCTTGGCCCACATGGCTCGTGCATCAAGCGTGGCCACGAGCCCAAAGTCATGACACGTCACTCGAACACGCCCAGCACATGCATCGAACTGGTATCTCTGCAACACATCGGCGAGTTGTTCCGTCAGAGCATTACGAAGCGTTATCAAAGCAGCCCAGTCATCTTTCGTGAATTGGCCAAGGCCACTGAGCTGCAGCTGTGCAAGAATCTGGTCAATTGTCATCGCTTTGGTTGCGTCTTGGCTGCGAGCCACTTTCGTCATCACTGCATGTACACGACCAAATGCTTGTAGTTCGTCATCGCCCAACTGGATCCCCGCATTGAGGTTGTCGTCGGTCGACAGCGCGATCATCGCGTCACTGTCGAGCATCAACTCCTTGCTGTAAATCGCGGAGACAGGTCCTTGAGCCTGTATCAGGGCACCTTCATCGTCATAACGCTTCAACTTCATCAGCACATCGCCCTTATCGAACAAAGTGCGATTACCATCCTTTATCAACTTGTGTCCATGGACAAAATGAGTCTTACTTCCGCACACATACTTTATATTGTTCGAGAATTGCGGCATCAGTTTGTCACTGGCGCATTTGTCACGATTGTAAGCACGCACTTTTTCGAGCATTTCTTCGGGCACCTCGACGAGATCAACATGCTGGTAGCGTGTCAGTTCGGTCGTGTTCGCCATGCAATCAAAAGCAGTCTCGTGAGCATGGTATGGAGAAATTCCCAATCCGCATCGATTATGCTGCCAAATGCCAATCTCATCGAGGGAGACACGCACATTGCCTTCTTTCCGATGCTTTTGCGCCCTGTCGCTGGCGTCTTCAACTTCATCACGATGACGCTTGAGTGACATATCGTATCTGTGATGTGAGGCTCCAAGAAGACAAGTCACGCACGCGCAAAAGATCTCTTGAGCCCAGCTAGATACTAGTACGTACATACGTCCGTACGTACGCACACAGACTCGAGAACATGCGACGCGCAAGGCCCATCATGCATGTTCCCTCCACACCACCCCAAAAGCACACCAGGCACACCAAGCACATCAAGAACATCAGGCACACCAGGCACACCATACACATAACGCAATTCCTCCTCCTCAATGATTCCTCCTCCACGATGCTCCTCCATGATCCCCCATCCCAGACTCTCCTGCAGGATTCTTCCTCCCAAATCCCTCCACCATTAGCCATCCTCAATGATCCATCCTCCCTGAGCCCACTCTGAGTAAACACATTAGTCCGCTGTGTGGGGTATCGTGCTGGGGTCAATCACATGCTAAAGTTCACAGGCTAAACTTCATAAGCTACAGTTTCTAATCTAAGGTTTCTAAGCAAACACTCCTACGTAAGCACATTCCTACGTAAGCCAAAGTTCTTACGTAAGATACTTTCCTGAACTAAAACATGCCTACGTACGTACGTAAGCTACAACTTCTAAGCTGGATGATCTAGGATATAGGGGAAATGTATGGATTGAGGTACGTACGTACGTACGCACGTACGTACGTACGTACGTACACATTTTATGATCCCAGCACGAGACCCCAAACAGTGGAATAATGTGTTTACTCATAAAGGCATCAGAGACGATGAATCATGAATGAGGGATGATCGTGGAAAGGAATTGAGGACGACGACATATGGATGAGGAATCATGGATGCGGAATCATACAGGCGCGCCATTAAGGAAGAATCATTGATGATGAATCGGGGAATATGAATCGTGCAAGAATAACCATTCATGATGAATCATGGAGGACGGATCATGAATTATGAATCATCGATGATGAGTCATGGAGTACGTACGTACGTACGTGTGAACATTACGGTACGTATGTACGTAGGCGAACACTCGAGGATGAGAAATCATGGAGGATGAATCAATGAGGCGAAATCATGTATAATGAATCATGTACTGTACGTACGTACGTATGCGAACTCATTGAGGAAAAACGCATGGATACGTAGGGGATCATGGATGATAAGTCCTGGAGGCGGGACCATGCACGTACGTAGTAATTTTGGCCAGGGGGGCACACATGAGACACCCAGGGTGCGCCCATGCGGCACACAAGCAACACCCAGGAAGCACCATGTGGCACACACGAGGCACACTGAATGCATCCATGGGGCCTCATGACATCCGAGATGCCCTACGTAGAGACATCTGAAAGCAATTATTGCAATACATTTCAGCTAACATATAACATTTCCATTAACATGTAAATAGTACTACGTACGTATTGTTTGGGGATATGATCATCACGCAATGTAAATTACTACGGGGTACGTAGGTACATATATACAATGTTACGTACGTAGTCGACAGCTTCACACAACTCAGGCGGGTGTCGATGATCACATATCACGACCTCATCACGACAGACGCACCAAGCGCCAGCACAATTTGCACTATACACACCAGGCACGCAGGCTCGCATAACACGAATAATACAAACAATGACAACAATATCATACACAATCATCGCCAAACAAC
>CAYVKX010000116.1:0-4206 GCA_964452095.1 uncultured Weeksellaceae bacterium | reverse complement strand
CTACCATACCACCACCAAAAATATCACCCATTTGTAAATTTAAAGATGTTATGTTGTTATTTTTTGTGTTCCTTTTCTCATCACATCTAACATCTAAACATAAACTACCGTGACCTGCATACAAATAGTTGTTATTTATACAATCGGTTCCTGAATATTCATCAACACACTCATTCAAGGTACAGCATGCACCGGTGCCCCCAGAACATACATCTATACCATTGCTTAATTTACACGATGAACCTACACCTAAGAAATATCCACCACCATTTATGCAGTCTGATTCGGTTTTATTTTCACAACCGCCCAATCCGTCGCAACATGCGCCCATTTTCTGGGAAACACCGTCACAATAAACATCAGAGCAATTTAATCCAACTCCACCAAAAACAGCATCATTATTTAATACATTCCCAAGATTAATACATTCGTTTATAGATAACCCATCAAAACATTCAGCATAACCATTGGGTTTATAGTAAACACAACATGGTCCTTCGTTGTAGCAAGAACCACTAAGAGTAACCCCACACGTTGAACCAGAACCCATAAAATATCCAGTACACATTGAAGAAGTGGTATGAACACATCTACCATCTCCAAGACAACATGCACCTGTTGATCCAGTTGTTCCATTTTGAGATATATGAAATTGGGGATGATAAACAACACCAACGGGGAAATTCCTCGGGTCACCAAGACCCCCATTGCACCAAAATGCAGTTTCATCTGTTGCAGTTTCAGAATTCCATTGCACAATAGATCCATGCCAGGAAACACCATCTGGACAAATATCAAAGTTATTTGGATCGGCTGGATTACTTGCTCTACGTTCACAAGGCAGCCAATAAAAATTATATATGTCCGTCCCCCCACTAAAACACGGTTCGTTGTCATATGGCCAAATTACATTTCTGAAACGATAATTCATATATGCAGAATTGGTAGCACCATGAGTAATAAGAGTGAATGCTTTACTTAAGGTTTTGTTGTCGTGGTTGTTGTTTCCCGTATAGCCAAATGTGGCATCTTCTACTTCTATTAAAACTCGTTTATCATCATCATCAACGGAATTAAGTTGATTCATGTCTAAAACATATGTTTTATGAGTATTGGGATTAATTATACCTTGGAATAAGTATTCAGGTTCACCACCAGAATTTAAGTTATAGAAATCTTTCGTTGAATCCGATTCAGATACTTCAAAATATTTAGATAATTCTTTAAAACTTTTTAATTTCACATCAACGGCATTTGTGTTGGGGTTATATGATGTTCCAGTAATACCATATAATTCTAAGTCCCCACCATCTGGATGAAGAAACCCAACCATCTGTCCTGTATTTCCAGAAGCAACATTTGCATAACCAGAAATTATTCGTTCGAAATGGATATTAATTGTATCGAGGGATTCGTCTTGGGTTAAACTTATATCATCTCCCTCAACTTCTATGGTTTTTAATACAATACTGTCGTCGGTGTGCTGATCTTTATATACAGTAGCACCCCCATATGGTCCAGCAAACCCCCATGTATTGCCAGCATCAATCTCTATTTGAGTTGGACCTGTTGGTCCTTGAAAATTATTTGAGGTGGTGTAACCCGCCGTCGATCCGTCCCAATAAACAAACGTAGTGTGAAGTTTTTGATTTTCTAGATATACATCAATTATACTAGCACCGGTATATCCAGTTGGACCGGTGGGGCCCCATCCTGCTGGTCCTGTTGGTCCTGTTGGTCCTGTTGGTCCTGTTGGTCCTGTGACTTGTACTTTTCCTATAGGACGAAAGTAACTGCTACCTTGAATGATTGCCATTTACATCTCCCGTCATTTTGTTGTGATTCTCGTTGTAAAGATGGGAGTTTGGTTATTAATTTTTTCCTCCAAAGATTGGACGGTATCTCCAATTTCCTTAATGGTTTGTGTTAAATCAGTAACCCTATATGCTGTGTTTTCAACATCAATTTGTTTTTTGATTGTTATACTATCAAATGTTGCATTTGGAACTAAAGTTACGGCAAGTCCCTTCCCGTCTGCTGGAATTTTTAGAAATGGCACTTCGCGGACGGCTAAGGGATTGTTGTTCATGTCCACAAATGATGATCTGGTCGTTCCTCTGGATTTTGATATTGGATTTGCAAATGCTGTGATGGACGAACTTTCTATTGTATATGTTTTTGTACCTATGTGTATTTTTTTACTATTATCTAAGTTATATGGACCTTCTAGCCATAAGATATTATTTGTATTGTCCGCATCAACTATATTATATTTTCCTATGATTGTTCTTGAAGAATTCTTTTGTGTTGCCTTTTCGTTTATTATTGTAGAAAGAGAAGAGCCAACAACACCAGAAATTGTCACTTTATATCTAACACCCGCATAGGCACCAAATGCTTTATATGACTTGACATATAAGTCGCCTTGATAATTTAAATCATCGATTGTTATGGGGAACCAGTTTCTTTGGGTAGCATTAATCCATCCATCTTCTGCTAAAGAAGAACCATCATCATCACCAAAAAGAAAAGTGCTAGCATATGTTCCAGCAGGTTCGGAGAAAGTTTCCTCCCCTACCACATTCCCACCAATTTGATAACCAATATAGTTCACTACTTGTCCAGTGAAAACTCCATCTGGAGCAATTTGTAGTACTGGTTTTGCAACAGTTCCAGGTGTTATTGGCGCAAGATTTTGTAATTTACCAGCGGTCACTTCACTTAAGAAGTAAATGTCATTACCACCGCTGGCTCCAATAATAGTAGTATCGCCCATGTCGGGATCAATGTGTGTAGCATTTACAAGTTTTTCCGTTGGATATTTAATTTGACCTGCAATAACAACAGTAACAGAATCATTATCTTCATCTATCTCTTCAATAACACCTACCACTTCCGAATGTTGTGCAATATCCCCTTTGGACTTTGTGTACTTTTCACCACTTGGTTCTGTGTTTATATCATACGGTAGTGGGTTATAACGAACAGCATCGCCGGAGGTAATACCATCACAATTGTCGGGACACGAACCAACAACACCTCCAGAAAATCCCGATAATGGTATAGTCATAAGTAATCTTGCACCACTGTGTGTGATGCTATTAATGTTTACGTTTCCACTTAGGTTTGAACTGTTTCCACTACAACTTGGCATTTATTGGTTGCTCCCTTTATGTGTTTGGCATATTTTCATTTAAATCTGCATCTGCAACGTAATGAACAGAAACGCTGTCGTACATCACTGTTCCCATTGGCACATATAGATAAATACCATCTTTAGTTTTGTATTCTGATGTTATCGTTGTTGCTCCAGATGATGCAACTCTTGGATTGCCCCCATGTCCTTTTGTGCCAGATGTTTTTCTTAAATCTCTACCGGCTGATCTGTTGAATGCATCACCTGTCATACCGGTTTTCGGTGAATATAAAATAATTTCAGGTTCTTCCCTCATCGTTACGGGGAAATTATAGTAATGATCTTTATTGGGGGTGATATGAAAATCAATTACATTGGTGTCGGGTGTGTGGGGATCCAACATGGTTTCTGTATGAGTAAGTTGACCTGGTCTATAACTTCTCTGATAATATCTACTGCATAATTTTATTTCATCATCAATTAATGTTTTAGGATTGGTAGTTGCAACCAGACCTCGTTCCAATTTAACTTTTGCTAGATCTAAAGTGGTATTGAGTCGTGTTGTGTCAAACCCAAAGCCAACATAGTCTTTGTTCCCCGAAGGTGTAATTGTAATATTTGGAACCAAAAATGCAACTTCATATTTGTTCCACAATGTTCCCAACTGGACAGATGCTGGACGCGATGTATGTGTGTTTGATCCATCATATTGGTTGACTATTATATCCATTGTAGCACCAGTAACACCACATTTTGCCCAAAATGACATGGATACATTTTCATTACGAAGAGTTCTCACGTCTTCAACACGATTTTCTATGTAAACATAATCACCCGAGAAACCACCCTGTGGGTGTATATTATTTTGCAATGTCGCATAATATGTTGGTTCGCCAAATACGTCTGTTTGGTTAGCAGGGAAATTGTTTCTAGTTATAGAATAAGTACCTGAGGTTCCACCTCCACCAGAAACACCATCTACTCTGACCCAACGATCTGCAAAATAAGTTGTGCCGGTTGCTCCGTATGTTCCTACTCCAATACCTCTTTGCCATATATCAAAATTACCG
>CAYVKX010000115.1:0-4221 GCA_964452095.1 uncultured Weeksellaceae bacterium | reverse complement strand
CAGCTGGAAATGGAGAGAAAATTAAAGAAGTATTCAGAAAGTTGATGACTGTAAGACTTCATAGACGAGATGTAACTGTTGGAGATTTAGATGTTAAAGAATTGAATCAAGCACTTGCCGATACAAATATGACAAGGGAAGAAGCGGATGCAATATTCAGACTAACCTCTTTACCATTATTTGACCAAAGGTTTGTGATTCCTGCAGCACATAGAGAAGAATCAATGGAGATGTTAGAAAGTACAGCTGATCAAAAAGGAAATACAGGGTTTGGGTTTAAAGAAACACCTGCTAGAGGTTTATAAGATGATAGATTTTAAACACTATACCATCCTAGCTGACTTATTTAGATACCCATCTGATACTTTAATAGATGATGCTTTAGCATCAATTGCTGTGTTAACTGCAAACTACCCTAATGAAACAGAAATTATAAAAGGGTTTATTGAGAATTTTTCCTCCTTAACATTACATCAAAGACAGGAATATTACATTAAAACATTCGACATTCAAGCTGTTTGTTTTTTAGATATCGGTTATGTTCTATTTGGAGAGGATTATAAAAGAGGAGATTTCTTAGTTCAGATGAAACAAGAACAAAGAGAAGCAAAGAATGATTGTGGTGTTGAATTGTCCGATCATTTGCCAAATGTGTTAACCCTTTTACCTAAAACAACTCCTGAATTTGCAGAGGAATTGATTTCAACAATTTGTATTCCTGCATTAGATGAGATGATTGATAAATTCAATATGCAGAATGCTTATTTGGAGTTATTGAGAATGTTGCAAAATGTAATGAAACAGGATACAAAAGGAACAACTTACAAACCATTTATTATTAAAACAGAAGACGATACTGGCTTTTTATCCAACTATAAAGGTTGCGGAATTGACCAGTCGTTATTTGAAAGAAAAAATACAACAACAAAACAATTTTAAGTCATGAGTAATTATTTTTTATTTGTAGGGTTACCATATGCAGCATTAGCAATTATGCTTATTGGTACAATTTTAAGGTACATGAACAAAGGATTCACAGTATCTTCATTATCAACTCAGTTTTTAGAAGGAAAGAAACTATTTTGGGGTTCTCAACCTTTCCATTGGGGAATGATGTTCTTGTTTTTCGGGCATCTTATTGCTTTCCTATTTCCAAAATCTGTTATTGCATTTAATGGTGACCCAGTTAGGTTAATTATCTTAGAATCTACAGCATTTATGTTTGGACTTTTATCGCTATTTGGAATTATCCTTTTAATTATCAGAAGAATAAATAATAAACGAATTAAGATAGTTACTTCTAATATGGATAAGGTAGTATTTGTTACTTTACTTGTTCAGATTATTTCTGGAGTATGGATTGCATATTTTCATAGATACGGTTCTACTTGGTTTGCTTCATCTCTAACGCCTTATTTATGGTCAATATTTGCATTTAATCCTGACATAAGTGTTATATCTACTATGCCTCTTGCGGTAAAAATACATGTTGTATCTGCTTTTAGTATTATTGGAGTTATTCCTTTTACTAGATATATGCACTTCTTAGTTTATCCTATTGCTTACATCTGGCGTCCGTATCAAAAAGTAGTTTGGTATTGGAATAAGAATAATATTAGAAAGTCAACTAAGATGGTTTACGGGAAAAGATCTAAAAATAACTGATGTAATTAATCTAAAAAATTAAAAAATGGAAGATAAATTTAAGTTATTTGACTTTTCACAAGAACGGGTAAGAATTCTACATTATACCTGGATAGCATTTTTCCTAACCTTTTTTGTTTGGTTTAACATGGCGCCTTTAAAATCTGCCATGACAGAAAGTTTTGATTTTCTTACAGGAGGAAACTTTAAAGCTTTACTACTATGTAATGTGGCACTAACCATTCCGTCTAGAATTATTATTGGTGCTTTGGTTGATAAATATGGACCTAGAGTTGTTTTTTCAGGTTTAATGGTAGTTACTATTATTCCAGGTTTATTTTTTGCATTCGGTACTACTTTTATGCAATTAGTTATTTCTAGGTTATTGCTATCATCCATTGGAGCTGGTTTTGTTATTGGTATAAAAATGACTGATAATTGGTTTCCTCCTCAGCATATTGGTAAAGCAGAAGGTTTTTATGCGGGTTGGGGTAATTTTGGTTCTGCTGCAGCTGCAGGTATTATTCCTTATATTGGTTTAACCTTAATTGGTGGTGAATTTGGATGGAGATACGCAATGGCTATTTCTTCAGTTTTAACTGCATTCTATGGTGTATTCTATTATTTCCAAGTTAAAGATTATCCTACAGGAATGGAAATAGAAGTAGATAAAAACAAATCATCAATCCTGCCAGTTTCATCTTGGAGTGGTTTATATCAATATCTATTTTGGACTTTACCATTATATGCGGCACTAGGTTTATTAGCAAGTAACTTACAGAAACAAGTTATAAGTGGTGTAAATATGTTCAGTAAAGATATTATGTATTTAATGTGGGCATTTTTAGCTGTTTTCTATATCTACAAAGCTGTTAAAATTATTCAGTTTAATGTGCCAAGATTAAAAGCAGGAATTCCTGAAAAAGAAAAGTTTGCATTTAGTTCAGTAGGAGCTTTAAACTCAACATACTTTGCAAACTTTGGTGCAGAACTTGCTGTAGTTTCTATGTTACCTTTCTTCTTTGAAAGTACTTTCAAAATATCTCCACAGATGGCAGGATTAGTTGCAGGTTCTTTTGCAGTTATTAATCTTGTAGCTCGCCCATTAGGAGGTTATTTATCTGATGTAATGGGGAGTAGAAAAAACACTATGTTAATGTATATGGTAGGTATATCTTTCGGTTTTTGTTTAATGGGATTAATTAGTGATTATGGTCCTATAGTTGATGGAGAACAAACTTTAATCCCAATGTTTGAAGGAAAATGGTGGTTAGTAGTTTCAGTATTGATAACTATGTTCTCTTCTTTATTTGTTCAGGGTGCTGAAGGGGCAACTTTTGCAATGATTCCAGCAATAAAAAAGGAAATGACTGGTAGAATTGCAGGTATGGCAGGTGCTTATGGAAATGTTGGAGCAGTCACCTATTTATATATTTTAAGTATGGTAGATGCAAAAACCTTCTTCTTCATATTAGCTGCTGGTGCAGCAATCAGTTTTGTTTATTGTGCTTTAGCACTTAAGGAACCAAAAGGTTCATTTGAAAAAATTATAGATTAAAAATTAAATAGCATGGAAACAAATATTAAAAACTGGGATGTTGAAGATCAGCAATTTTGGTCGGAAAATGGAAGTGCAATATCAAATAGAAATTTATGGGCATCTATCCCAGCATTGCTACTTGCCTTTTCTGTTTGGATTATGTGGGGGGTACTTGTAAAGTACATGAAAGAGTTTGGGTTTAATTTTGGATTAACAGATGGACTAATTAATGGAAGTGAGAATTATATTAATGCGTTAAAAGAAGTAAATAATTTATATTACACTTTACCGGCAATTGCTGGTTTGGCTGGGGCTACTTTGCGTTTGCCAAATTCTTTTCTTATATCCTTAGGAGGGGGTAGAAATGTGATTTTTGTAACTACTGCTTTATTATTAATTCCAGCAATTGGTACAGGAATAGCATTAAGTAATATTAATACTCCATATTTATTTTTTGCTATCATGGCTTTGCTATCAGGTTTTGGTGGAGGTAATTTTTCTTCATCTATGAGTAATATATCCTTTTTCTTTCCTAAAAAAATGCAAGGATATGCATTAGGAATGAATGCAGGATTGGGAAATCTGGGGGTTGCAGTAATGCAAAAAACAATTCCATTTGTAGTTTCTTTTTCTTTATTTGGAGGTACAGTTGGTGCTATTGCAACTGCTAAAGGTGCACCTTTTGTAGGTTTGCAAAATGCAGCATGGATTTGGGTACCCCTTATTGCTTTTTCAGCTTTACTTGCATTCTTCAGAATGAATAATGTATCTACAGGAACTCCAAGTTTACCAAACACAATTACTGGAGTTTCAAAAACTTTGTACATGGTTGTTCTAGGATTATTTGCAGCTGGGGTAGGTGCTTTTATGTTAATTGGAATTCCATGGGATGATTTTGGAATGAAAAATAGTTCAATGTGGATAGTTTTACCTGTAGTTATCATTTTAGCGGTACAATTAATGAAACATGCAACACCTGCTGGCAAACTAAAATTTCCAAGTATCAAAATCAAGTTTTTATCTCCAAACACTATATC
>CAYVKX010000114.1:0-4250 GCA_964452095.1 uncultured Weeksellaceae bacterium | reverse complement strand
GCTTTTTCAATTAGCGGATTGTCCGATTCCCAATTGGAAGAAGTTCTGTGGTATTGATACGGCAACCAATCGTAATAAGAAAGGGATTTATCCATATCCCAAGGCAAAAGCTCCCACTTTCCCTTTGGGTGATGATATAAATAATAGTTGTGATAATAGGTGCTTCCATTGGCCAAATAAATATTGAGTGCGAGCATATTTAGAAAGTCAGCATAATTGAATTTTTCTTGAACAAAAGCAAAATAATCTTTGTTAGAAACAGTATTTAGTTCAGCTATCAAAGTTTTTAAATCATCAAAATTTTGCTGAGCTCCATTTTTTTGCTCCCATTTTTCTTCTACAGTTTCAAAAATACTCAAACAAGCTCCATCTTTGGTTGCTTTGTACAAATTCCCATTTTCTTCTAATAAATTCTTTCTCAAGAAGCCCTCATCCATATTTTCAACTTGTAAGTACAATCCAAAATATTTCCCATTAATATAGAGTTTTGTAAACTTTGACTCAAAACAATTCTGCCCAGAAGCCCTCATAATTTGACTACTCAAATATTGCCTTACAAAACTTTTATCTGAAAATTCTGCATTTAAGTTTAGGGTGTGTTTTTTAAAGTTTTTGTAGAATTTTATTTTCAAAGATTTTTTAGCATCTTTTCTTGAAGAATCTCCCCGAATTCTCATTTTGGCTTTTGAGCTATCGCCTTTTATCACAATTTTAATTGGAATATAGGTGTTATCCGTATAGTTAGTATAAATATAATTTAAAGAATCTGTATTGCAAATGATGTGATATTCCACTATTTTAGGGGAAGAATAATAAGCTGTCTCCCTCTTATTACAACCCAAAAACACAAAGCAAACAACAATAAAAACTAGCAAGCGATTTAACAAAAACATACTAAAAATTTCTTTAAATGAAATGAGCATTTATTTTGAGCATAAAATTACTACTTTTACCGAAATCAAAACAATATAATTGAGTAGAAAAAAAGTTATACTTATTTGGCTAATAGTTTTCAGTCCTTTTATTGGTTTGTTTCTTACTATTTACCTCACTTCTTTTGGGGTATTTGGTCCGCTACCAACATTTGAGCAATTAGAAAATCCGAAAAATAATTTAGCAACTGAAATTATTTCGGAAGATGGAGTGGTGCTTGGTAAATATTTTTTTGAAAACAGAAGCAATATCAAGTTTCATGAGTTACCAGAAAACCTAATAAGCGCACTAATTTCCACAGAGGATATTCGCTATATGAGTCATTCAGGAATTGATGTTCGCTCTTTGGCTCGTGCAGTTTTTGGACTTTTAAAAGGTAGCGGAAATTCAGGAGGAGCAAGTACCATTACTCAGCAATTGGCAAAAATGCTTTTTACTGAAAAACCAAGTTCAGGTTTGGATAGAGTAATGCAAAAATTTAAAGAGTGGATTATAGCTATTCGGCTTGAAAAACAATATACAAAAGATGAAATTTTGGCAATGTACCTCAACCGATTTGATTGGGTAAATAATGCGGTTGGTATAAAATCGGCAGCACAAGTTTATTTTAACACTATTCCAGAAAATCTAACTATTGAACAGTCGGCAATGCTTGTTGGGATGCTAAAAAACCCTGCACTTTATAATCCAAATAGAAGAATGGAGCTTACAAACGAAAGAAGAAATGTAGTGCTTTCTCAAATGAATAAATATGAATTTATTCCGGATTCTTTGTATGATACTTTAAAAAATCAACCCATTGTTTTGGACTTTAAAAGAGCAAGCCACAATGAAGGTTTGGCACCATATTTTAGAGAACATTTAAGAGGAGAATTAAATCGGTGGTGTGCTAATCATTTGAAACCAGACGGCACGCCATACAATCTTTATACGGATGGTTTGCGAATTTATACCACCATTAATTCCAGAATGCAAAAGTTTGCAGAAGATGGTTTAAAATCCCATATTGCCTCCTTGCAAAAAGATTTTTATAGGCAGTGGAGAGGGTATAGCAAAGCGCCATTTCCAAAAGATTTTGAATGGGGGCAAATCAATGATATTATTGATGCCGGAATGAAAAGATCAGAAAGGTATAGAAAACTAAAAAAAGCAGGAAAATCAAAATCTGAAATCAAAAAGATTTTCAAAACCAAAGTTCCTATGACTATTTTTTCTTGGAAAGGAGAGATTGACACGGTTTTATCCCCAAGAGATTCGATAAGATATAATAAGTATTTCATTCATTCTGGGATGATGAGTATGGACCCAAAAACAGGCTTTGTAAAGGCTTATGTTGGCGGAATTAACCACCGATTTTTCAAATACGATCATGTGGTAGTTGGCAAGAGACAAGTTGGCTCAACCTTCAAACCATTTTTATATTCCTTAGCAATGCAAGAGGGCTATTCTCCATGTTATGAAGTGCCGAATGTGCCGGTAGTTTTCGATAAAGAAAAATGGGGATTGGACAAAGATTGGATTCCACAAAATTCGGATGATAAATATGAGGGGGCTATGCTAACGCTAAAATTCGGAATGGCTAATTCTATTAATACTGTAACTGCCTATATTATGAAGCAATTCGGTCCGCATGCAGTGGTGGATTTAGCAAAGAAAATTGGCATACATTCTAAGATTTTAGCAGTGCCATCTCTTTGCTTGGGAACTTTTGATTTATCGGTTTACGAGATGGTTGGCGCCTACTCTACTTTTGTAAATAATGGAGTTTGGACCGAGCCTATTTTCATCACTAAAATAACAGATAAGCATGGGGTTATTTTGGAGGAATTCAAACCAAAAACCCAAGAAGCTATGAGTAAACAAACAGCTAATTTGATGGTTCGTATGCTGCAAGGAGTGGTAGATGGAGTATATAATAAAAATGCAAATACCACTATGGGAACGGGAGTTCGTTTGCGTTTTAAGTATCAATTCAAAAATGAAATGGGCGGAAAAACCGGAACAACACAAAACAATTCTGATGGCTGGTTTATGGGAATTACACCAAATTTGGTAACTGGAGTTTGGAGTGGTTGTGAGGATAGAAGTGTGCATTTTAGAAACACTCATTATGGGCAAGGAGCGAATATGGCTTTGCCAGTTTTTGCAGAATACATGCAGAGGGTTTATACGGATAGTTTGGAGTCAGGAATTTACCAAAATAAATTTAATATTCCAAAATCGGTGGATGTGAAAATGGATTGCGGGGAGTTATTTGAAACAGAAAATAATAATAATTTTGAAGAGGAAGAATTATGATAAATAAAGTTGTAAGCAATATTGATGAAGTACTAAAAGGAGTTGAAAGCAACATGACTTTTATGGTTGGAGGGTTTGGTCTTTCAGGAATTCCTGAAAATGCCATTGCAGCACTTTCCAAAAAGGATATTTTTGGCTTGACTTGTATTTCCAATAATGCTGGAGTTGATGATTTTGGTTTAGGACTTTTACTTCAAAGAAAGCAAATTAAAAAAATGATTTCTTCATATGTTGGTGAAAATGCTGAGTTTGAAAGACAAATGCTTTCAGGAGAATTGGAGGTTGACTTAATTCCGCAAGGAAGTTTAGCTGAAAGGTGTAGAGCTGGTGGTGCTGGAATTCCTGCTTTCTTTACTCCTGCAGGATACGGAACTGAAGTAGCAGAAGGAAAAGAAGTGCGTGAATATAACGGAAAACCACATATTTTAGAAACTGCACTTACAGCTGATTTTGCATTTGTAAAAGCTTGGAAAGGCGATACAGCAGGGAATCTTATTTTTAAAGGAACGGCAAGAAACTTTAATCCGCTTATGGCAATGGCAGGAAAAATTACGGTTGCTGAGGTAGAGGAGTTAGTGCCTGCAGGAGAGCTTGATCCTAACCAAATACATACACCAGGAATTTTTGTACAAAGAATACTGCAAGGAGAAAAATATGAAAAACGCATTGAGCAAAAAACAACACGCTCTCGCGTGTAATGGGAAAATGATTTAATTCCTTAATATTAATACATTTAAGATGTTATCAAAACAAGAAATAGCGCAAAGAATAGCTCAAGAACTAGAGCATAATATGTATGTAAACCTAGGTATAGGAATTCCAACTTTGGTTGCCAACTATATTCCTAAGGGAATTGATATTGAGTTTCAATCAGAGAATGGAGTACTTGGAATGGGACCCTTCCCTTTTGAGGGAGAGGCAGATCCTGATTTGATAAATGCAGGAAAACAAACTATTACTACTTTGGATGGTGCTGTACTTTTTGACTCAGCCACTTCCTTTGCAATGATTAGAGGACA
>CAYVKX010000113.1:0-4327 GCA_964452095.1 uncultured Weeksellaceae bacterium | reverse complement strand
GAATTGGAAGTAGAAGTAATGAAATTACAGATTGGTTAAAATACTTTATTGAAACTATCTTAGAATCATTAGATAATTCTGAAAAACTCATCAATTTTACTTTGCAGAAAACTAGACTATTTGACAAATATAAAAATGTATTAACCAAGAGACAGTCTTTAGTATTAAAGAAAATGTTAAGCAAAGGAATAGATGGTTATATTGGAGGAATGACCGCTAAAAAATACATGAAGATTGCAAAAGTTTCAAAATCAACAGCTACAAGAGAGGTAGGAAAATTAAAAGATTTAGGGATTTTTAAAGTTGAAGGTGATGGTAGAAGCACTTCTTATATAGTAAACTTAGAATAAATATAATATCATGGCAAAAGGACAATTACCACTAACTAATCCGCCTGACTGGGTATGCACTTTATTAGTAATTATAGCTTTAATTGGGAAATATTGGTTTTTATTCTTTTTAGCAATTGGAATTTTTGCATTGTACCATTTTGTTAAAGATTAAAGAATTTCCTCAAGATTCTTTTTTATATTAATTTTTTCTTTATATTGTCCAAAATTTCAGTTTTTGTATTAGCAATATCTTCTAGTAATTGAAGGTCTTCACATTGTAAATACGAGAATAGTTGGATAATAGGTAAAAAATCGACTAAATAGGCCTCATTTATTATAAAATAAAGGGCAAAACACAAAGGATTTTTACTGAAAACAAGCACAGTTTTAAGGGTTTTACGAATGTAAATTCCAAAATATGGTTCGTCACATTCCTTACGGTACTAATACGAGCGTTTTTGGATAATTAAACTATTAGTGGATTTAATAGTCTAAAAAATCCTGCAAAAAAAATGGGAAAGCCGAAAACCAAAAAGAGTAGGCAAGAATTAAAATTATTTTATGAGGCAACTAAAAATCAGCAAGCAAATAACCTACAGAGATTCAATATCATTGGATTTGTATTTAAAAGAAATCAAAAAACTTTCAGGAATAACGATTGAACAGGAAATAGAATTAGCACAAAGAATAAAAGAAGGTGATATGATAGCTTTAAAAAAGCTAGCAGAAGCAAATTTGCTTTTTGTAGTAAGTGTAGCAAAACAATATCAAAATAGGGGATTACCACTATTAGATTTAATTTCTGAAGGGAATGAAGGGATTGTGAAAGCGGCAGGCAGATTTGACGCAACAAAAGGGTTTAAGTTTATTTCTTATGCTGTTTGGTGGATTCGTCAAGCTATATTACAAGCAATTGGCGAGCAATCAAGAATGGTTCGCATACCACTTAACAAGGTAGGCATGATTAACAAAATTATTAAAGCAATTGAAAAATTAAAGCAAGAGTTAGGAAGATACCCAACTAATGCAGAAATTGCAGAATTAACAGAGTATTCATTAAAAGAGATTAATGAATGCACAACTATTGGAGGTAAGCACACTTCAATGGATGCACCGCTTATAGAAGGAGAAGATGTTACTTTATATGATGTAATTGGAAGTGAGGAAAATCCAAGCCCTGACACAAAATTGATGTTGGATTCTTTAAAACATGAGATACAAAGAGCTTTAAATACTTTGCCGAGCAGAGAAGCAAATGTAGTTTCTTCTTATTATGGTTTAGTAAATGGAAATGTTTTGACTTTGGAAGAAATTGGAGAAAAAATGGGTATTACAAGAGAAAGAGTAAGACAAATAAGAGAGAAGGCAGTAAGAAAACTAAAACATACTTCAAGAAGCAAAGTGCTAAAAACCTATTTAGGATAAATTAGTAAATTGCAGACTTCAATTGATAATAATAAAAAATCTAACGGAAAAATAATAATGAACAAGATTATTACAAATCAAGATTTAAGTGTATTAAAAACCATGTTAGAAGAAGATAAAGTGCTTGTTCAAGTAAATTTCTGGCAAGAATGGAGTGGGTTTTATCAAACAAGAGATAATAAAATGTCAGATAATAGTAAAGAAATAAACTTTAATGCCGATTTTATTTCAGAGGGGTTTAATCAAAACTACAAAATGTTTGATGGTTCAATTTTTCCAAGAAGCACAGGCGAGTTAGATAATAATTGGCTATTAAAGCAACTTAATAAAGAAGATGTTTATAGATATCCAGATAAATGGAATAGTTGGAATGAATTTGCTATTTGGGTTTCTGCTTTGCCAAACACCGAAATAAGTGCAGATTGGATGGATATGTTTCAATCAATTAGTGCAGAAATCCCGACTAAAAATTGGAATGATTCATTTTGCGGAACAGACATAAATATAAATAATGTTCTTGTAAATTTATGTGATTCACCAACTTTTAGTCAGGGATCTTATCTTTTGTTTTTTGAGAAATAAATTAAAAATTTATAAAACATCAAAAGAATGCATAATTTTAAAACAGAAATTTATTCAGGGAGTTTATTAGAGTTAATTGAAAATGAAATAATTGATTTATTACCCAGCAAAGAAACATTAATTTTGTCTTGTGATTGGATTAAGAATCAGGTTGAAGAAAAAGAATTTATTTTACCTTTTAGAAGGTTTAAAGGATATATGAGTAGAGGAAAAATTTATACATTTAATGATAGAGATTTTTTATCAGTGGATAATGAAGCTCTAACAGCTGTATATGATGATTTAAACAATTATATAAACTCGTGTAAGTCTTACTCTGAATTAATTTTGAATAAAAAAATAATAATGTCTTTCAGAACTGATAATGAGTTAATAAAAGAGAAAAAATTGTTTAAGCATGGGATTGTAAAAACAAAATTAAGGGAGCACGGTTTAAAACTAGCTCATTTAATTGACTCAGGAAGAAGTGAAAATAAAAAAGAATCAGAAGTAACATTTATTGTTAGATTTTTAAAATCTATGCATCCTATAAATATTATACCCTTTCCAAATAGTAAACATATAAATTTTAAAGATATTAATTTTAAAAATACTAGAAATGATTTAGCAGAAGATCCATTAATTCAAGGTTTATTATTAAGTTTTTTAAATGAGTATATTGGGAAACACTATATGCTAGATTATTTAGAATTAATAAATGTTGATTCTTCAATAATTATTCAAGATTGGAGAGAAATTGCGGAAAAATTAAAATTTACAACTTGTCCAAAAACTAAATCTAATTCAAACAAGAGGGAAATTGAAAAATCTAAAATCAAAAGAAAAGAAAATTACAATAAAATGGAAACAATAATTAGGAGAAACTTTTACTTATCGCAAGAGTATTATGGAAGAGGATTGGTAATTGCGGTAAGAGAACTTGGGTTTTATTACAATCATGATGAAATAATAGATGCAGTTTACAACAGTAGATTTGCACCTGGTTGCCCAGCTCATACATCATGGGAAAATTATGGGTATTATACTAAAACTAATGGGTTTCCAGGATGGGCTAATGAGTTTATTGAGGAGTTATAAAGAGATATAATGAAGAAAAGATTTCCAATAAAGATTAAAACTAATGATTTGAAATAATAGTTCATAAAGGAGCTTGTACTTTTGAAATGGGAGTAAACAATTTAAATATTTATTAAAAAATTAAATTATGGGAATATTTAATTTCTTTAAAAAAGAAAAAACAAACAAAAAAGAGACTGAAAACATAAAAAGATTATGTGTTAATTGGGACGAAATGGAGGATGTCGGAATTGTTACTCATTACAAAGGGAAACCTTTTACCGGTATAGCTATTGAATTGCACGAATTTGGAAAAGTAGAATATGAAATGGAAAATGGATTAAAACATGGCAAATCTATAGAATATGATTTAGCCAATAATATCATTGATGTTTTATATTATAAAAACGATCAATACGATCATTCAGGTGAGAAAATTTCTAGAACTATAGATTATAAGTTCAGAAAAATAGAAAGAAAAGATCATCAATTAGTGAAAATTAACTGGCTAAAAAACACAGGTCCTATTTATAAAGATACGGGAGATATTGTTCTTGAGTTTAGAACATTATATTCTAATGGAAATGAGGAAGTTTTTATATTGTTTGAAACAAAATTGGGACTAGATTGGGCAATAAATACTTTAATCTCTTTAAATGGCGGTTCTACTCGAGTTAATTTAGATGATATATCACCGTTGGGACTAGTTTGTAAAGAGAAAAACTTTGATATAAACTCACAATTTACAAGATCAGGACCAATAATAAACCTGATAAAGAATAATTAATTTTCATTTAATCTAGCACAAAAAGAAAATATGCTGTTCAAAACTTTGTTAATAATTGTAATAGGCATTGTCGCTTTCTGAGCGAAAAAGCTTGCTAAATTCGTAGTCCGCTTTGGCGGAAATTTCGGATTTTTCTTGCCCAGAC
>CAYVKX010000112.1:0-4509 GCA_964452095.1 uncultured Weeksellaceae bacterium | reverse complement strand
AATTTTTTCTGCGATTCTCAGTAAACACACATGATGTCAAAATATGCCAGAACAATATCTTCAAGTACGAGTAAAAGATAGCAGCGATTTTTCATTGCCCAAGCCTTCGGAACATAGAAGAGAACCCACTTCCCAAGGGTAAACGGGGCAGGCCATCAAAAAGGGGAAGTGACCCGAATAAACGTACACCCTAGAGAGTTTAGTTGCTGTATGATAAGGATGGGAAGATTATCAGAAGAAGCAGAAGAGGTCGGCCAAATAAACAAGAAGCTATCATTCGCCAGCGCTTGCTCCTCCTTTAACAAAAGCGTTTCAATAAGGAACTTGAATCCAATACAAAGATGGAGCAGTTGCTTTTGAAGCTGACACCACATAAAGGAATCTTAAAAGGGGAAACACAACTTTCAGATGATGAATTTCTCCTGAAACGCAGAAAGGATCCCACAGAAGATCTATTTGATAAGCTTTGAAATGAATATTTTGACAAAATTGCAAAGCGCGCAAAGACCCTAAGCCGAAGCTTGGCAATTAAGGAAGAAAATCTTCAAAAACGGGAAGAGGACACAAAGTCCCAGGAGAACTATTATAAGGAGATGGAGAAGAGATTGACTAAGGTGACATATGATCTCAGACGAAAACAGGAAGATCTGGAGCACTACCGCACTGAGAACAAAAAGATCAAAAGAGAAGTCGAAAACCTGAAAAAACGACTAAAAACAAAGACAACATCCAAAAAACGAAGAAAAACAAGGCGAAGATGATAATCCTTTAATTTAATTTTAATATAACTTCTGATGGACAATTTAATGAACCCTAATTGCTTTAAAATTTATTCTAAATCCAAGATTTTAAAAACAAAACGAGTATAAACAGTCATTCACAATGCAATTAGAGTCCAATAGAATCAAAAAGGAAGATATAAATGGATGTGTCTTGGAAGTTAATTTGGTTAAGGAGGAAGAGGATGTTAATAAAGAAGCGCTGACCCAAGATTTGAATAGAGTTGAGGGGAAGTGAAGCGGTTATTATAGGTTATTGCCCAAAGAGCTTGTGCTGTAGAAAAGAGGATTGCTTGCAAAGGAGGATATGAATATTAGGAAGTTTGTTGATAGTTGTGGAAGTGAAATCATTTGTAAAGAGAGCTTTTGGCAGGAACTCGCCCACAACTTCTTCATCCGAACCACAAAGCGCTGAATGGTTTTGAGAAACCGCTACTTCAAGAGACTAAAGGCCCTTTCCTTAAAAGACATATCAAGAATCAGAGAATTTATTGACAAAAACCTCAACTCCAAACACATATTCAGAATTAGGTTCTCTGATAAGACCAATAAGATAATGATTTATCAGGATAAGCTTCTCCCCAGTGATGTGGAACTAGTGATAAGCTGAAAACCGGAGAATTCGATTAGGACAAAGGGTTATAACCAGAAACAGATTTCAATTTAGTAAGTTAAGTGCATGGTCGATATTCCAATTAAGGTTGAGGAAGGAAAAGTAGAGAAAATATAAAATTGTTAATGGATGCAGAGTCCTAAAACATCATTTTTCACCAAGAGTGAACTTAAGCCACTCCCCCTTCTCCAGCAAATCAAGGAAAATCAAATACATCTCTTTGACGATCCAAGCTATACTCCGAAAAATGACAGTTCTCCAAATATAAGATACAAGAATCTTTTCCTTAAAACCAGAAAGCTTAACCAACAACACAGGAAATTGATATCATCCTATGAACTAAGAATGGGATAGTTAATGAAGGAGATATTGACGATGAGGCAAAAATTGCAAAAAATAAAGATGATTTTGTGAAGGGAGGGTTTCCATTTGTTAATATTTTAGCCCCTAAATTTATAGTTGATTTATGTGATTTGACATCTCTTCGAATATTTTTTTTGGATTTATTGGGGATGATTTTTTTCGATTTTGTTGGCTGTGTGGCTATATTTTTTTTCACAGTAAAAAATAAATTAAATTTCTAAAATTTAACACATTTCATGGTAAACGATAAAACTCGAATTTTCACGCGGGATTTACCTTTTCACAAAAATTAAATTAAATGTCATTGCAACTGGAATTTTTCCCCCTAATCGATCATGAACTTTTGATCCAGACTAGCAAATTTTTCGCCAAAGAGGATATCAATATCCTGCATTACGTCAACAAGTACCAAGACCCACATTAAAAGAGGAAGTTGCTTGCCTACTGAAGCGATGGGTACAAGAGGAATTACTTTAGGAAATCCCGGTCCCCCAATCGACTTGACTCGAGATATTTGATCCTCCGAAAGAGGCTCCATGCTGATGATCTTGATGTTATTCTCACGGCTCTGAGGAGAAAGTAATAATTAAGCAAGGTGTTAGTCATTCTTTTTGAGAAGGATAGGGATATTCGCGGTCAAGTTGTGAATTCCTATGTTTTTGACCGTGTTGAGTGTATAACGAAGGAGCAAGCGGAACAGGTTTGGCCCTAGAAGAATGTGTTCATACATAGAATGCATGAGAAGCTACTGGAGAAGCGGAAGATGCTGCCTTTGCCGGATTTGGAAATTTTAAGCAAGGAAAACTTTGAGAGAATCAGAGCTGATTACAAAAAGGAATGGAAAAAGGGTCAATTCACTATCCAAACAACTCATAACACTATAAACCAATCCAAAAACCCCAAAAGTTAAGATTTCCGTGAGAAGACCCTTAGTAACAAGGAAGAGCTCCTGAAGCAAAAAGAGAAAATTCTAAACATAAAGGAAGACACACTTCTAAGGCAGGAAAAGGCTTCAAAGAAGAAAATGGAAGACTTTAAGAAGAAATAGGAGGAGTTTTATAAGAAGTAGGATTTGTACTAGAAGAGAATCTCGGATAAGGCGATTGCACCAAGGAAGATCAAAAACAAGACGATGATGAAGTTTTAGATGAATTAGTTTCATCATATTGATGGGATTTTAAAGACTACTTTGAAATTTTTTGCGGTACATGTTAAGAATAAGGCAGATGTTGTAAAGCAATTTGAGCGAGCCAAAAAATTCCAGCTAGAGATAATGCGAAAGCGCAAAAAGCGATAAGAAGAAAACTGAGAACAGTATGCATTAGACCCAGCCTGCTCTGTAATTACATAAATTCCCGAAATTTATATCAAATATTTTTAATCTATTTTTTTTAATTATTGTCTTCCTCATGGCGAAAACTATTAAAAAATCACGAATGCCGAAATAAAAGAGCAGAAATGTGAAATTAAAAAAAAACGAAAAGAAAAAAAATGATTACTAAGCTTGAAGAAGAATCATGTGGGGGAAAAACTTTCAACAGTGATGTCTATATCTACTTCACTTTGACTCAGAGTGAGTTAGATCTGAAGGCCACAAGGATTTTAGGCAAGGAAGACCTAAATCTTATCAGATATGTCATCGAGAGGAATGTCCCAATAACAAAGATTGCACGGTATTGAGAGCCTGCATATGAGAACAACTATATTAGGAGGTCAAGACCTCCAGTTAGACTAATTTTCCGACACCATCACTGCCTAAAGCATATCAGTGAGTAAGAGTACATCCAGCTAAGATACTTCATTTAGACTCACCTCCACACAACCCGTTTTTACTTCTTCAGGTTCTCCGAGTTCACCAAAGATGTCAAAATAATGCAAAATGTTTTCCACAGTCGAGAGAGAAAGCACGTCGATACCATCCAGCTTCCATCGTTTCAGGCGGTGTTCGGGGACAAGAAGCCGAAGAAGATTGTGGAGCTGAAGAGGACTTTTAGAAATGATTCCGATTATGAAGTCAAGAAGGAAATGTTCTTTAACTATGATCATATATCAGAGGAGTAGTTGAAAAATCAGCTTTCAACGGATACTTTTCCGTCTGAGAACCATCCACTTTTGAATCATTAGGACACTCCTATTGAAGAGCATCTGGACTTTTTATGTAAAGATCTAACTACACAGCAAAAGCAATGGGATGTAGAGGAGCAATCCCCTAACGACTAGGATATTTCACTAAAATAGCTCATGGAAGATCAGATATTCAAGACAGTAGAGCAGGAAATAGATTCTTAGCTCTTTATACAGAACCAAGGGTACCAAGCGGATGACTCCGACTGCATCCTAATTAAAAGAAAAGTCTTTGGGGAGGTGATGAAAATTTGGAGTGGTAAAGAAAAAGAGAAAAAATCTAAACTTGAAGACTTAAATTGTTAAAAAAACTGTTTGTCGATATAAGGCTACAAGGGAAGAGACAACGATTTCATCACCATCAACAAAAAAGTCTCAAGAAAATTTTAACGCTCCAAGACCAAGCAAAACTGATGCGAATTTATATTTTTCATGTATTTTATTTTTGTATAATGAATTAAATAAATTTCCGATCAGTGCGCAGAAATTAATAAATAATTTCTTCACAAAAATCTTTTTTTCTATTTAGAAAATATTTTTTTCTCAAAATTGATTTATACGCAATTTTTGTTAGCGTTATAAAAATTGTTATGGAAAATTATATTAAGAATTTGTAGTTTTTAAGGTATT
>CAYVKX010000111.1:0-4545 GCA_964452095.1 uncultured Weeksellaceae bacterium | reverse complement strand
GTAGAAATACTGCAAATTTAATATTAAAACTGTAAACTTATTTTAGGACGAGTCACACCCTTAATCCCTCCCAGGAGGGAAATTTACATTATAGAATTGCTACATTATCTTCTCATCAGCACATCAATATCTTCTCCACTCTGTTTTTATCTATTTGTAATTGCTGTTTAAGTGCATCCAAATTTTCAAATTTCTTCTCCTCTCTCACTTTTTTTACAAATTTTATCTCCAATTCTTCTCCATAAATATCATCATTAAAATTAAAAACATTTACTTCTAAGGTTTTTTCTTTATTTTCAAAAGTGGGCTTAAATCCAATATTCATCATTCCCATATATTCAGATTCTTTCAGCATAACTTTTACGGCATACACTCCATCAGCAGGATGTAATTTCCATTTGTTATTTACCTCAATATTGGCAGTAGGAAATCCAATTGTTTTCCCAAGAGAATCTCCTTTTATTACTTTTCCTTTTAAGTAAAATTCATAACCCAAATAATGATTTGCTTTTTCCATTTCTCCTTTTTCTATAAGCTGACGAATTTTGGTAGAACTTACTGCTGCCTCCTCAAAAAGTTGGGGAGAAATCATTTCAATATTAAAATCATATAGCCCTGCCAAAGCGGTTAACTCCTGAAATGAACCCTCACGATTTCTTCCAAAATGATGATCGTAACCAATTACTAAAGTGTGTACTTTTAATTTTTCCACCAAAATATCTCGCACAAAATTAGCCGATTTTATTCTGGAAAATTTTTTTGTAAATTCATGGACTACCAAATTATCCAACCCTGTTTTTTCTAACAACACCTTTTTTTCATCCAATGTATTAATCAGCTTCATTTCTTGGTCATCAGTGTGTAGCACATGCCTTGGGTGCGGAAAAAAAGTTAGCAAAATGCTTTTGTTTTTTGTTTTTTTGGCTATTTCATTTAGCCGATTTAGAATTACTTTATGCCCTAAATGTACCCCATCAAAAGTACCAATGGTTACAATTGATTTCTTATTGGAGGAAAAATCAGAAATGGAATGAAAAATTTTCACTATTTTTTTGTAGATTTTAAATGTTAAAAAAGTGTTCAAAATTAACAATAAATTTATTCCTACTTTAGTGTTGTTAGAACAAATTAAAAATAATACATTTGCAGCCGAAAAAATCATTGCAAAAAACAGCAATTTATTTACAAATAAAAAAAGAAAACATGTCAGAAAATTCAGGAAAAGTTTCACAGATTATTGGTCCAGTAGTAGATGTAACATTTGAAAACAATGAGCAAGGTTTGCCAAATATTTATGATTCATTAATTATCAAAAAAGAAAATGGAGAGGATTTAGTTTTAGAATGCCAACAGCACATTGGAGAAGATACAGTTCGTACAATCTCAATGGATTCTACAGATGGAATAAGTAGAGGTACAAAAGTAATTGCAACTGGAGCTCCAATAAAAATGCCGGTTGGCGAAAATATTAAAGGTAGATTATTTAATGTAATTGGAGATGCAATTGATGGCATGGAAAACTTGGAAAAATCTGATGGAATGGCAATACACAGAGAAGCTCCAAAATTTGAAGATTTATCAACTTCTACAGAGGTTCTTTTTACAGGAATTAAAGTAATTGACCTTATTGAGCCATACGCAAAAGGTGGTAAAATTGGACTTTTTGGTGGTGCTGGTGTAGGGAAAACAGTAACTATTATGGAGCTGATTAACAATATCGCAAAAGCATATTCTGGACTATCGGTTTTTGCTGGAGTTGGAGAAAGAACTAGAGAAGGAAATGACCTTTTAAGAGAAATGATTGAGTCGAATGTTATCAAGTATGGCGATAAATTTATTCATTCAATGGAAGAAGGAAAATGGAATTTGAATGATATTGACAGAAAAGCATTGATTGAATCTCAAGCTACTTTGGTATTCGGACAAATGAATGAGCCACCTGGGGCAAGAGCAAGAGTTGCACTTTCTGGTTTAACAATTGCAGAATATTTTAGAGATAGAGATGATGGTGGTGATGGAAATGATATTCTATTCTTTATGGATAATATTTTTAGGTTTACTCAGGCTGGTTCTGAGGTTTCTGCACTACTTGGAAGAATGCCATCTGCTGTGGGATATCAACCAACATTGGCAACTGAGATGGGAACAATGCAAGAAAGGATTACTTCTACCAAAAAAGGCTCTATTACATCTGTTCAGGCGGTTTATGTTCCTGCTGATGATTTAACTGACCCTGCTCCTGCTACTACTTTTGCTCACCTAGATGCAACTACTGTACTTTCAAGAAAAATTGCTGAGTTAGGAATTTATCCTGCAGTGGATCCATTGGATTCTACTTCTAGAATTCTCACGCCAGATGTAGTTGGTGAAGAACATTACAAATGCGCTCAAGATGTAAAAGAGTTGTTGCAGAGATATAAAGAATTGCAAGATATTATTGCTATTTTGGGTATGGACGAATTGTCAGAAGAAGATAAATTGGCAGTACACAGAGCAAGAAGAATTCAAAGGTTCTTATCTCAACCATTCCATGTAGCTGAGCAATTTACAGGGCTAAAAGGAGCACTTGTTGATATTCAAGATACCATAAAAGGATTTAATATGATATTAAATGGTGAAGTGGATAAATATCCAGAAGCTGCATTTAACTTAGTTGGAACTATTGAAGAAGCAATTGAGAAAGGAGAGAAAATGCTTGCTGAAGCAAAATAATTAAAGATGATTTTAGAAATAATAACAGCCGAGAAAGAAGTTTTTAATGGAGAAGTAAATTCAGTAAAATTTCCAGGTACTTCTGGAAGTTTTGAAGTCTTAAATAATCACGCACCAATTATTTCTACCTTAAAAAATGGGGAAATAAGAGTGATAAAATCTGATAACAACTCAGTAAACTTTGAAATTACTGGTGGAGTAATTGAAATGCAGAACAATAAAATAATCGTTTTAGCAGATTAATTACTTTTAAATAAATTTAGAAAAGAGGACTCCAACTGGTCCTCTTTTTTTATGTTTGAAAAATGAAAAATTACTTTTATCTACTATTTACAATTCTAGTTTCTTGCTCACAAAACTTTCAATTAAAAGAAGGTGATTTACTTTTCCAAGATTTAGACTCCTCTCCTCTTTGTGATGCAATTGAACTAGTAACTCCAGGATACAAAGGTGCTAATTTCTCTCATATAGGATTAGTAATTTCTGACAATGACACTCTTAAAGTTTTAGAAGCAATTCCTCCAAAGGTGATGCTAACTAATTTAGATGACTTTATTAATCGTTCCTTTGATAAAAATGGAGGCCCAAAAGTAATTGTCGGTAGATTAAAAAATGGATTTCAACACACAATTCAAGATGCAGTAAGTTATTCTAAAAGCAAATTAGGAACAAAATATGATGATGTCTTTTTAATGAATAATAATTCCTACTATTGTTCTGAACTTATTTATGAAGCATTTATAGAAGATTCTATTTTTTCATTAAAACCCATGACTTTCCTAAATCCAGAAACCAATGATACACTATTAATTTGGAAAGAATATTACTCAAACTTAGGAAGGAAAATTCCTGAAGAAAAACTAGGAATAAACCCAGGCATTATGTCACTTTCAAATAACATTGATATAGTGCATTATTACGGAATTCCTGCTGGAATAAGGAAATAGCTATTCCTTATTTTTAGTGTCTATTATTATAGTTACAGGCCCGTCATTAATAAGGCTAACTTTCATATCAGCACCAAACTCACCTGCTTGCACTTGTTTACCAATAGCTATTGACAAATCCTCTTTAAAGCTTTCATAAAGTGGAATTGCTTGTTCTGGGCGAGCTGCTTTTATATTAGAAGGTCGGTTTCCTTTTTTAGTTTTTGCATGTAAAGTAAATTGGCTTACAACAATAATTTCTCCATTAACATCCGTAATTGATTTATTCATTTTCCCTTCTACATCAGAGAATATTCTCAACTGAGAAATTTTATTTGCCAGCCAAATAGCATCTTCTTTTGTATCTTCTATTTCTATACCTAAGAGTATAACAAGTCCAGCAGAAATTTGAGCAACATTATTATTGTTAATCTGAACAGAAGCTTCACTTACTCTTTGAATAACGGCTCGCATAACTAATGATTATTTGTTCTGAAATGCTCTTGTTCTTCCTCAAGCATATTTAAATAATTCTTATACCTACTCTCGGCAACTTCATCATTTTCTAAAGCTAATTTTACAGCACATTGAGGTTCATTTTTATGTATGCAATTATGGAATTTACATTTTGATTTCAACTTAAAAAATTCAGGAAAATAACTACCTAATTCTGCAACTTCCAATTCCACTAAACCAAAACCTCTTATTCCTGGGGTATCAATAATAGATGCGCCAAAATCCAACTCATGTAATTCAGAAAATGTAGTAGTGTGTTGTCCTTGTTGATGCGTATTAGAAACCTCTTTAGTATTAATATTTAAATTGGGTTGTAACTTATTTTTCAGAGTTGATTTTCCAACTCCTGAATGGCCAGAAATTTTATTTTTTTTTTCTTTCATTTAATCTT
>CAYVKX010000110.1:231-4750 GCA_964452095.1 uncultured Weeksellaceae bacterium | reverse complement strand
TTAGATGTTTCGCTAAACGGACAAGGAGCTCCACTCGTTCCTATTGGCGATTTACACCTTTTTTCTGAATATAAATATTGTATTAATCTTGGAGGATTTGCGAATATTTCAATAAAAGAAAACAACAGAATAACTGCTTTTGATATTTGCCCAGTAAATATCGTAATGAATGAAATAAGTCAAAAATTAGGTTTTGATTTTGATGAAAGTGGGGAAATTGCAAAAAATGGAAAACTTTTACCTCAACTATTAGAAAAACTCAACAACTTGGAGTTTTATAATAAACAAGCTCCTAAATCACTAGGAAGAGAGTGGGTAGAAGAATTTATCAAACCTTTACTTTTAGAAGAATACAAAACAAAAGATATTTTACACACATTTTGCGAACATATTGCAATACAAATTGGCGTGTTTTTAAAAGATAAATCAGCATTATTTACTGGTGGTGGGGTTTTCAACACATATTTAATGAGTAGAATTAAGCGCTATTCAACATCTGAAATTATTATTCCAAGCAAAGAAACTATCAATTTTAAGGAGGCTTTAATCTTTGCTTTCTTAGGAGTTTTAAGAGTAAGAAATGAAGTGAATTGTCTAAAATCAGTCACAGGAGCAAAACATGATAATTGTGGAGGAATTATTCACAATTTCAAATAAAGAAACTATTCTTTTTTCTATTATCTTTTATCTAAAATCTCACATCTAATTTCATACATTTGCAAAAATTTTATCCTAATTGAACATGGAAGATTTATTAAAGAAATTTGAAGACAAAAAACCAGAAGTGGTTTTTGAGTGGAATGATGCAGAAACTGATGCTAAGGGGTGGATAGTAATCAATTCATTGAGAGGAGGAGCTGCTGCTGGAGGAACTAGAATGAGAGTAGGTGTAACTAAAAATGAGGTTTTAGCACTAGCTAAAACTATGGAAGTAAAATTCTCAGTTGCAGGACCTCCAATTGGAGGAGCAAAATCAGGAATAAATTTTGACCCAAAAGACCCAAGAAAAAAAGAAGTTTTACAAAGATGGTTTTCGGCTGCAAAACCATTATTAAAAACATATTACGGCACAGGTGGCGATATGAATGTAGATGAGGTTGAAGAAGTAATGCCAATGTGCAAAAATGAAAATATCCATTTTCCTTTGGAAGGGGTTGTAAATGGTCATCATAAAAAAGATGAAAAGGGGAAAATGAAAATAATCAATCAATTATCAAAAGGAGTTCCTTTAATTGTAAGAGATAAAAATTTAACTCCTAACCCAAAGAAAGATTATTCAGTTGGAGATTTAATCACTGGATATGGAGTTTCAGAAGCCATACTGCACTACTACAATATTTATGGAGGAGAAGTAAAAGGAAAAAGAGTAATTGTACAAGGATGGGGAAATGTTGCTGGTGCAACTGCTTATTATTTAGCACAAGCAGGCGCAATAATTGTTGGAATTATTGATAAAGTTGGGGGAGTTATTAATACTGATGGTTATACTTTTGAAGAAATCAAATCACTTTTAGAAAATAGAAGTTCTAACTTTTTGGAAGCTAAAAATATGCTTTTTTTTGAAGAAGCAAATGAAAAAATATGGAGTATTGGAGCTGAAATTTTCGTTCCAGCTGCAGCATCAAGATTATTGTCTCAAAACCAATTAGACCAAATGGTTGATAATGGTTTGGAAGTAATTTCAGCAGGAGCTAATGTTCCTTTTGCTGATAAAGAGATTTTCTTTGGACCAATCTCCAAAAGTGCTGACAAAAGAGTGAGTGTACTTCCTGATTTTATTGCAAATTGTGGAATGGCTCGTGCTTTTTCCTATTTTATGCAAGAGGATTGTGAAATAAAAGATATTGCTATCTTTGAAGCGGTTTCAAAAACCATAAAAGATACTTTAATGAAAGTATATGCAATAAATAGTAGTAAAACGAACATTTCAAAAACAGCATTTGAAATTGCATTGAAACAATTAGTCTAACTAAAAACTAAATTATGGAAACAGAATTTTTGCAAATTGAATTTTTAAGTAATACTTTACTTGATTATTCTTGGTTTATTGGAGCTGTACTTCTAGGATTACTTTTCAAAAAACTAATCTCAAAATATTTAAGTCACTTACTTTTTAAAATTGTAAGCAAAAAAGATACTAGTGTTGGGGTAGAAAAATTTGATGAACTTTTAACCAAACCAATCGGACTTTGCATTATGCTTTCTATTATTTACCTAGGAAGTGCGCATATTCAATATCCTCCTACTTGGAATTTGGCCCCAGAAAATGAAGTAGGATTAAGAATGTTGATAAACAAAGGATTCTCTCTTATTTACATTTATTCTGTTTTTTGGATTTTGCTTAAAATCATTGATTTTATCGGCTTGATTCTACACAAAAAAGCAGAAGCAACTGAAAGCAAAATGGACGACCAACTCATTCCTTTTATTATAGAAATTGCAAAAATCATCACTTACATTTTTGCTATTTTCATTGTAATGGGAAATGTGTTTAATGTAAACATTACAGCACTTGCAACAGGACTTGGAATTGGAGGTATTGCTCTAGCAATGGCATCAAAAGAAAGTTTAGAAAACTTACTTGGTTCTTTTACTATTTTCTTTGATCAACCTTTTACAGTTGGCGATACCGTAACGGTTGGAACGGTTACAGGAACGGTTGAAAAAGTAGGCTTTAGAAGCACAAGAATCAGAACATTTGATAAGAGTTTGGTTACAGTTCCCAATAAAAAAATGATTGATGCAGAACTGGATAATTTAGGTATGCGACCAGTAAGAAGAGTGAAATTCAATATTGGAGTAACTTACGAAACTACCCCAAATCAAATAAAAGCAATTGTAAAAGATATTCAAGAAATGATAAATGAGCACCCAAAAACCAATCAAGATGGCAGGGTTCGTTTCCAAGAATTTGGAGCAAGCTCACTAGACATTCTCGTAATGTATTTTGTTAATAGCCCTAAATGGGGCGATTTGATAGATGTAAAAGAGGGTATAAACTACAAAATAATGGAGATTGTGAAAAAACATAATTCTGACTTTGCTTTCCCATCTACAACAGTATATTTGCAAAAAAATTAAACCCAAACTTAAAAACACATGATTACATTGATGATTATTGTATTCGTACTCGGATACACGGCTATTGCATTAGAACACCCAATTAAAATAGATAAAGCCGCTTCTGCCCTACTTATTGGAGGGATTTGTTGGGCACTTTTTGCTTTTTCTGGAGTAGATGCTCACCATATGAACGAGCATTTATCACACCATTTAGTGGATATCGCTGAAATTTTATTCTTCCTTTTAGGAGCAATGACAATTGTAGAATTAGTGGATGCACATGAAGGGTTTGCAATTATTACAGATAAAATAACAACCAACAAAAAAGTTTATTTAATGTGGATTTTGTGTTTAATAACTTTCTTCTTCTCTGCTGCATTGGACAACTTAACTACCGCCATTGTAATGTCGGCTTTATTAACTAAACTTATTAAAGACAAAGAAGATTTATGGCTTTTTGCAGGTATGGTAATTTTATCAGCAAATGCTGGTGGGGCTTGGTCGCCAATTGGTGATGTTACCACAATTATGCTTTGGATTGGAGGGCAAGTTACAGCTGCTAATATCATCACATCATTATTTATCCCTTCATTAGTTACAGCTGTTGTTCCTTTAATTTACTTAACTTTTAAACTAAAAGGAGAAGTAGAAAGACCCTTAAGAGTAGAATCAATGGAGCACTATATAGACCCTACTACTCCATTTGAAAGAAATTTAATTTTTTATATGGGAGTTTGTGGCTTGTTATTTGTTCCTATTTTCAAAACAATCACCCATTTGCCTCCTTATGTTGGGATGCTTTTATCATTAGGAGTACTTTGGCTTACTACTGAAATTCTGCATGGGAGTAAGAACAAAGAACATAAAATGGACCTTTCTGTAATTGGAGTTTTAAGGAAAGTAGATGTGCCTACAATATTTTTCTTTTTAGGAATTTTATTAGCAGTTGCTGCTCTGCAAGCGGCAGGACAATTAGATATTGTGGCTTCTTATTTGGACAAAACTTTTGATGGAAATATTTATATTATAAATGTAATTATAGGACTTTTATCTTCTATTGTAGATAATGTTCCGCTTGTAGCGGGAGCAATGGGAATGTACCCAATTGCTGATGTTGGAAACTTTGCTGTGGATGGAAAATTCTGGGAGTTCTTGGCGTATTGTGCTGGTACTGGCGGCTCTGTTTTAATTATTGGCTCGGCTGCAGGAGTTGCCGTAATGGGAATACTAAAAGTAGATTTTATTTGGTACTTAAAAAAGATTTCATTGCTAGCTTTAATGGGCTATCTAGCTGGGGCAGCAACTTATTACTTTATGCAATCTGTTTAAAATTTATTCGTTAATATAAAAATCATAACTATGAAATTATTGCTTTTACAAACACTAGCTTCTGATAGTATCACCTCTAATATAGTAGAAGAAAAAACGCTTTCAGTAATGGAGCTTATTACTAGTG
>CAYVKX010000110.1:0-221 GCA_964452095.1 uncultured Weeksellaceae bacterium | reverse complement strand
GGAACCGGTGGACTGATTATTATGAGTGCACTTGGCATACTTTCGGTTTTTGCTATTTATATTTTATTCGAACGATTTTCTGCAATAAAAAAAGCAAGTAAAGAAGATGAGAATTTCTTTAAAAGTATCAAGAATTTTGTAGAACAAAAAGATATATCAGCTGCTAAAACCCTTTGTCAAAATACCGATAATCCTATTGCCAGAATGATTGAAAAAGGAGT
>CAYVKX010000109.1:0-4799 GCA_964452095.1 uncultured Weeksellaceae bacterium | reverse complement strand
CGATGTAGCTCAGGGGTAGAGCGTTTCCTTGGTAAGGAAGAGGTCACGGGTTCAAATCCCGTCATTGGCTCTAACAATAGGAAGAAAGAAAAAGATTAAAAAAGAAAAGATTAAAAATTAATAAATTAAGTAAAAATAGTAACTAAAAAACAAAGCAATGGCAAAAGAAAATTTTAATCGTACCAAGCCGCATTTAAATATTGGTACTATCGGTCATGTTGACCATGGAAAAACAACTTTAACAGCAGCAATTACAAAAGTGTTGTCAGAAAAAGGATTAGCATCTGCAGCAGCTTTTGATTCAATTGATAATGCTCCTGAAGAAAAAGAAAGAGGTATAACCATTAATACAGCTCATGTTGAGTATGAAACTGAAAACAGGCATTACGCTCACGTGGATTGTCCTGGACACGCGGATTATGTAAAAAACATGGTAACTGGTGCTGCTCAGATGGATGGAGCAATATTAGTTTGTGCTGCTACTGATGGTCCAATGCCTCAAACTAGAGAACACATTTTATTAGGGAGACAAGTTGGTATTCCTAGAATGGTTGTATTTTTGAATAAAGCTGATATGGTTGATGATGAGGAATTACTTGAATTAGTAGATATGGAAGTAAGAGAACTACTTTCTTTTTATGAATATGATGGAGATAATACTCCTGTTATTACAGGTTCTGCTCTTGGTGCACTGAATGGTGAAGCGGATTGGGTAGGAAAAATTGATGAACTTATGGCTGCAGTAGATTCATATATTGAGGAGCCAGTAAGAGATAATGAAAAACCATTTTTAATGCCAATTGAGGATGTGTTTACTATTACTGGTAGAGGAACAGTAGCTACTGGAAGAATTGAAACTGGTGTTGCAAATACTGGAGATGCTGTTGATATTATCGGAATGGGAGCAGAGAAATTAAGTTCTACAATTACTGGTGTTGAAATGTTTAGAAAAATCTTAGATAGAGGAGAAGCTGGAGATAATGTTGGAATCTTATTAAGAGGTATAGAAAAATCAGACATTAGAAGAGGAATGGTAATTTGTAAGCCAGGATCTGTAACTCCACATACTAAGTTTAAAGCAGAGGTTTATATTTTGAAAAAGGAAGAAGGAGGAAGACATACTCCTTTCCATAATAATTATAGGCCTCAATTTTATTTAAGAACTACTGATGTAACAGGAGAGATTCAATTGCCTGACGGAACAGAGATGGTGATGCCAGGTGATAACTTAACTATTACAGTTGAATTGATAAATAAAGTAGCAATGACTGAAGGATTACGATTTGCTATTAGAGAAGGTGGAAGAACAGTAGGTGCGGGACAGATTACTTCAATAATTGAGTAAAAACATAGTTTTATCAGCAAAAAGGAAGGTGTTTGTGCCTTCCTATTGCTGTATAAACGGGTGTAGCTCAATTGGTAGAGTAGTGGTCTCCAAAACCATTGGCTGGGAGTTCGAGTCTCTCCACCCGTGCTAAAAAAAGAAAATAGAGTGATAAAGATAGGGTCATATATAAAAGAGTCGGTAGATGAGTTGTTACATAAAGTAAGTTGGCCGACTTGGTCAGAATTACAGAGTAGTGGAATTGTTGTTGCAATTGCAACTTTAATTATTTCATTACTTATTTATTTTATGGACACTGTTTTTAGTGGAATGATGAAGGTTTTTTATGATTTCTTTGGATAAAATAGAGATGGAGGAGCAGGCAATAGAGCATAAATGGTATGTGGTTAGGGTAAAAGGTGGCCAAGAAAAGAAGATTAGCACTTATATAGAAAAAGAAGTTAATCGATTAGATTGGGGAGAGTATGTTACTCAAGTATTAGTACCAACAGAAAAGGTTTATCAGATAAGAAAAGGAAAAAAAGTAAGTAAAGAGAGAAACTTTTTCCCTGGATATGTACTGATAGAAGCAAATTTGGTTGGAGAAATAGCACATACTTTGAGAGCATTACCTGGTGTGTTTGGTTTTTTAGGAGAGAAGAAAGGTGGAGACCCTGTACCAATGAGACAATCTGAGATAAATAGGGTTCTTGGGAAGGTAGATGAATTAGCAGTAAGTGATGAACATGTAAATATTCCGTTTGTGGTGGGAGAAACAGTTAAGGTAATAGATGGACCATTTAATAGTTTCCATGCAGAGATTGAAGGGATTGATGAACAGAAGAAAAAGTTAAAATTAATAGTAAAGATATTTGGCAGAAAGACTCCTTTGGAGCTTAATTTCATGCAAGTAGAAAAAGTTTAAGAAAATGGCAAAAGAAGTAACAGGAATTATCAAATTACAAATTAGAGGTGGAGCTGCAAATCCTGCACCACCAGTTGGTCCAGCATTAGGAGCAAAGGGAGTAAATATTATGGAGTTTTGTAAGCAGTTTAATGCAAGAACTCAGGATAAACCAGGAAAAATTGTTCCTGTAGTAATTACAGTATTTGCAGATAAATCCTTTGAATTTATTATCAAAACTGCTCCTGCAGCATCTCAACTTTTGGAAGCTGCAAAAAAGAAAAAAGGCTCTGGTGAACCAAACAGACAGAAAGTTGGGACAGTAACTTGGGATCAAATTAAAGTAATTGCAGAAGATAAGATGGCAGATTTGAATGCCTTTAAAGTAGAATCTGCAATGCTTATGGTAGCCGGTACGGCAAGAAGTATGGGTTTGAAAGTAAAAGGAACAGCCCCAACAAAATAGAAAGATTAACAATTAGTAAAATTATAAATTTAAAAACAAACAATTATGGAAGGTACAGTAAAATGGTTTAACGCTAGTAAAGGTTACGGCTTCATTGAAGGAGAAGACGGGACAGATTATTTCGCTCATTTTGGAGAGATCCAATCAGATGGCTTTAAAACATTAAAAGAAGGACAGTCCGTTACTTTTGAAGTAGCAGATGGAGAAAAAGGTCCTGTAGCAAAGAATATAGTAGCTGCTTAAATAGACATATTATAGAGCAGTTACTTAACCACTTTAAATTAAAAGTTAAAGATGAGTAAGTTAAGTAAAAAAAGAAAAGCAGGGTTAGAGGGGCTTGATACAACTGTAAATTATAATTTGCAGGAGGCTGCTGATATTGTTAAAAAAACAGCATCAGAAAATTTTGATGCCTCTGTGGATTTAGCTATCCGGCTTGGAGTAGACCCAAAACAGGCTAACCAAATGGTGAGAGGTGTTGTAACACTTCCTCATGGCACTGGTAAGGATGTAAAAGTGCTTGCACTTGTTACTCCTGACAAAGAGGAAGAAGCAAAAGTAGCTGGAGCCGATTTTGTTGGATTAGATGAGTACATTGAGAAAATCAAAGGCGGTTGGACTGATGTAGATGTAATTATTACAATGCCGTCTGTGATGGGAAAAATTGGTGCTTTAGGAAGAGTGTTAGGTCCTAGAGGGCTGATGCCAAATCCTAAATCAGGGACTGTAAGTGTAGATGTTGCCAAGGCAGTATCAGATGTGAAAAAAGGTAAAATCGACTTTAAAGTTGATAAAACTGGAATTGTACATGCTGCTATTGGTAAAACATCTTTTGATGCCCAAAAACTGATGGAAAATTCAGAAGAGTTGATTCAAACAATTGTAAAGATGAAACCATCATCATCTAAAGGGACTTACATCAAAAGTATTTCTATTTCAAGTACAATGGGAATTGGTGTTTCAGTTTCTACAAACGCTTATTAAAAAGATAAAAAGATGACAAGAGAGGAAAAAAATAAATTTATTGACGATTTAGATGTTCTGTTAAATGAGAATAAGAATTTTTATTTAGCAGATATTTCAGGGCTTACTGCAGAGGAATCTAGCAATTTGAGAAGGTTATGTTTCAAAAGAAATGTGTCTTTGAAAGTTGTGAAAAATACTTTGCTTAAAAAAGCAATGGAAAGAAACGATTCTGATTTTGAAGATTTCTATCAAACTTTGAGTGGTAACACTTCTATTATGCTTACAGAAGTGGGAAATGCACCAGCAAAAATTATTAAAGAATTTAGAAAAAAACATAACAAGCCTATTTTGAAAGCAGCTGTTATTGAGAATTGCTTTTACTTAGGAGATGAAAACCTAGATTCTTTAGTAGAGTTGAAATCGAAAGAAGAGCTAATTGGCGAAATAATTACCTTATTACAATCTCCAACCAAAAATGTAATTTCATCATTACAGTCTGGTGGAAACAAATTATCAGGAATTATAAAAGCTTTAGCTGAAAGAGAATCTTAAGAATTGAGTAAAAAAGAATGCTTCCAACATTTATAATAAACTAAAGTAATAAACAATTAAAAACCAAAATAAAATGGCAGAATTAAAAGAATTTGCAGAGCAGTTAGTTAATTTATCAGTAAAAGATGTAAATGAACTAGCAAACATATTGAAAGAAGAATATGGTATAGAACCTGCAGCTGCAGCTGTTGCTGTTGCCGGACCGGCAGCCGGTGGTGGTGATGCAGCAGGTGAGGAACAATCAGAATTTGATGTAATCCTTACTGCAGCAGGTGGTTCTAAATTAGCAGTAGTTAAACTTGTAAAAGAACTTACTGGATTAGGACTAAAAGAAGCAAAAAGCATTGTTGATAGTGCACCAAAAGCAGTAAAAGAAGGTGTTGCTAAAGATGAAGCAGAAGCTTTAAAAACTCAGCTTGAAGAAGCAGGTGCTGAGGTAGAGTTAAAATAATTACTCTCACAACATAAAGGTTCAGATCTTGTAGAAATATAAGGTCTGAACCATTTCGTTTTTTATAGAAACCGTTTTTTTAATTTAAAGATTACTTCCTTGACTACCACTAATATCTCAGAAAGAATAAATTTCG
>CAYVKX010000108.1:0-4851 GCA_964452095.1 uncultured Weeksellaceae bacterium | reverse complement strand
TGCCTTGATGGATGGGTATTATAAAATGGAGGAGGAGACAGCTAAAACTATTGTTGATGGTTGGTTGCATACTGGAGATGAAGGTGCAATTGATGCAAATGGATTTTTGAAGATTACTGGTAGAGTTAAGGATTTATTTAAAACTTCTAAAGGAAAATATGTTGCTCCTTCTCCAATTGAAATGAAGCTTTCTGCAAATAAAAATATTGAGCAAGTTTGTGTTGTTGGTACTGAATTGCCTCAGCCAATTGCTATTGTTGTACTTTCTGAAAGAGGTAAAAATAAACCAAAAGATGATTTAATTTCTTCATTAGCTAAAACGCTAGAAGTTGTAAACCCTAAATTAGATGGGCATGAGAAAATTCATAATTTTATTGTTGTGCAAGAAGAATGGACAGTTGAGAATAAGCTCCTAACTCCAACTATGAAAATTAAGCGTAATGCAATTGAAAAAATGTATAAAGCTAATTACAAAAGTTGGTATGAGGGGGAGAGGATTAGTTTAGTTTAGCTCACTCTCACACATATCTTTTAGAGTAGCAAGAGCATAATTCCAGTCTTCTCCCATATGCTCTTCCATATCCATTATAAGTAAAAATAGGTTAAATGGATAAGACATTTCACTTCTAAAACCCCAAGTAATATCTGTTCCTCCATTTGATTCTTTGAGTTTAATATAACCTTTTGATATCATTTCTTGGGGTTCGTAAAAATGCAAATCTGTTTCAAATAAATAAGGAGCTTCAATTTTAGATATTGTTTGATTCCCTTTCCCTACTTCTTCAACTTCACCTTCCCAACTTTCCATTGCCCCAATAGTGCCATCAATTCCTGATAATTCTTTTTTCATGTTTGGGTCTTTTCTATTCCAAGGACTCCAACTATCTAAATCAGATAAACTGTTGGTGTGTTCCCAAACACTATCGATAGGTGCATTAATGTGAATAGTTTTTTCGTAAACTAAGTCATTGCCTACAAAAGCGGCTATTATTAGCGGAATAGCTATAAGGATAAGTATAATTTTAAGTAAGGTTTTCATAATTTATTGTTTTAATGAACAGCAATGATACAATTTTTCTTAATTTCTTTTTCTTATAAGCAGGAAAACTACCCTAATTTAGCTAATTCATCTTTTATAAAATCAGCTAATTCTTTTACATAACTTTGAGAGAAATCAAACTTGATTCCTGCTGTCTCATAAATCTCAGAAATTGATTTGGTATAACCCAATTTTAATGCTGACATATAATTATCCAATCCTTGTTCTCCTAATTGTTTGTAAGAACGCCACATAGCAATTGCACCTAATTGCGCCATTCCGTACTCAATATAATAGAAGGGAACTTCATATAGGTGTAGTTGTCTTTGCCAAAGGTTAGCGTGAATGTTTTCTTCACCATCCCAATTAATAATTTGATTTCCAAGTTTCGCATCAATTGCTAACCATTTTTCTTTTCTCTCCCTTGCAGTATGTTTATTAGTATATATCCAATGTTGGAATTTATCAATAGCGGCAACCCAAGGAAGAGTTCCCAAAGCTTTTTCTAATTGTTCTAATTTTGATCTTTTTAAATCATTATCATCAGCATAAAAAATATCCCAATAATCCATAGATAAAAGTTCCATAGACATTGAGGCCAATTCAGCAACCTCAGAAGGAGTAGATTTAAATTCAGTCATTGCTAAATCTCTACTTAAAAATGAGTGAACAGCATGACCGCCTTCATGAAGCATAGTTACAACATCTCTTTGAGAACCAACTGCATTCATGTAAATAAAAGGAACTCCAATTTCGTAAAGAGGATACATAAATCCTCCTGGGGCTTTCCCATCTTTTGATTCTAAGTCCAAATGTTTCATAGCTTTCATAGTTGCAAGACATTCCCCAAAATAAGGGCGTAATCTGTTAAAACATTCAATAGATAAATCTGTAAGTTGAGCACCTCCTTCAAAAGGTTTTAAAGGAGCTAAACCATCAACATCAACAGCAGTATCCCATGGTTTGTAATTTTTATTTCCAAGTTTATCTTTTCTTCTTTGCTCAAAAGAGGAAATAATTGGAACAATTTCTTTTTCAATTGCAGTATGGAAATTAAAGCAATCTTCTGGAGTGTAATCAAAACGCCCCATTGCTGCAAACATATAATCTCTGTAATTATCAAAACCAGCATTTTTTGCAATTTGCTGTCTGAGCTGAATTAATTCATCAAACAAATCATCTAATGCTTTTTCATCTTGTAATCTTCTAGTAGAAATTTTATTGTAAATTTCCTCTCGTTTATTTCTATCAGTACTTTTAAGTAAAAGTGCAGCTTTTTGCATAGTCATTTTTTCTCCATCAACCTCAACACTCATCTTTGCAGAAATAGCACCATATTCTTGTTGCTTCTGCTCCATAGTAGTAAATAAAGGAATATTTTCCTCACGGAAAATTTCAATTTGCTTATTTACACTTCTTAAATAAATGCGGTATTTTTCATGGTCTAATTCTTTTAGAAAAGGACTTTCCATCAATTTCACATTTAATTTATGAGAATAAGGAGCGGTATTTGGAGAGATTTCTTTAATCCAAAAACTAAATCTTTCTCCTAACGCTTTATCGGTAGTGTCGATATTCATTTTGATATATCTCCAAGCCATATCTTCTTCCAATACAGCTTCTAATTCAGAACGATCTAACATCCATTTCTCTAATTCCTCAGCAGAATTAATGTTTCTATCAACTAAATTGTCAAAAAGGGATTTGATTTTATCCCAAGAATCAATAACTAAGTTTTCAGAAACAAATTTTCGTTTTGGTCTGCTTGGGATTGTAATTTGTGTAGTTTCCATTATTTTTCTTCTTTATTAGTTTCTTTTTTAGTTTTCTTTTCTTTTTCAGGTAATTCAATCAAGCCAACAGTTTGTAAAGTATTATACCACTGAATAACTTTTTTCATATCAGAAATATAAACTCTTTCTTCATCATAATTAGGAAGGATTTCTCTAAAATAATTAGTCAAATCATTTTTTGAGGATTTGTGCGAAATGGCTTGTTTACAATCTTCCTTTTTTGCAATATCATCAAAAATTTCCGATAATGGTTTGGTGTCATCATAAGTATAAATCCCAATTTCCTCCAATGTATTTGCTTGATGTCTAGCGGTAATTGGAAGCCTTTTTTCATCTATTAAATTTTTAACAATTACTGCATTCTTTCCTTGCGATATTAATTTAAATAATCCAGCTTTCCCTGTAATCGCAATAATTCCTTCTAAGTTCATTTTTAATTTTTTAAAGCTGCAAACTTACATTTTTTTAGGGGATTGATAAGGGGAATTTCATTTGGAATAAAAATCGTATTATTGGTTTTCAAATTTCTCATGAATATTCTTAAACTCAAAAACAGAAAGGAGGTTTTGGCTTGGTCGCTTTACGATTTTGCTAATCAGCCCTTCACTACCATAATTGTAACATTTATTTATAGTGCTTTTTTTGTAAAAGTAATTGCCGAAAACGAGCAAGTTGGTACAACTATCTGGGCAAATGGAATTGCAATTTCTGCTTTAATTGTTGCTGTTCTTTCCCCAATTTTGGGAGCAATTGCCGATAGTGGAGGGTTTAGAAAGTTTTTCCTGATTTTATTTACTTGGATTTGTGCCGTATTCTCTATTTTACTTTATTTCCCTCAGGCAGGGGAGGTGTATTTTGCTCTCACACTTTTTATTATAGCCAATGTAGCTTTCGAAATGGGTACTGTTTTCTGCAACTCTTATTTGCCTGATTTATCAAATGATAAAAATAGCGGAAGTATTTCTGGATTTGCTTGGGGACTTGGTTTTGTAGGTGGCTTAGTTGCTCTTTTTTTATCCATGTTTTTATTTGAGTTGGATGGAGATGGTATTCGGAAAATCAATATTTTAGTTGGAGTTTGGTTTCTGATTTTTTCTATTCCAACTATTGTTTTTGTAAAAGACAGAAAGAAGGAGAAATTTAAAAAACATCATGTTCTCAATTCTTTTTCTGCAATAAAGAAAACTTTTAAAACTGTTTCGGATTATAAAGAAATTTCACAGTTTTTAATTGCTAGATTGTTTTTTAATGATGGCTTAGTTACCATTTTTGCTCTTGGTGGAGTTTATGCAGTGGGTACCTTGGATTTTACTTTTGATGAGGTAATGAGGTTGGGAATTGTGCTGAACATTGCAGCTGGTTTAGGTGCTTTTGTGTTTGGTTATATTGAGGATAAAGTTGGAGTTAAGAAGGTAATTAACCTCACTTTAATAGTTTTAATTACAGCCACTCTTATTGCAATTATTGCCCCAGAAACTAATCATCCAAAGGAAATGTTTTGGATTGCTGGTGTTTTAATCGGTTTGATGGTTGGGCCAAATCAATCGTGTAGCCGATCACTTATGGCTCAGCTTACTCCCAAGGAAAAGATTAATGAATTTTTTGGTTTTTTTGCACTTACAGGCAAAGCAACTTCTTTTTTAGGGCCTTTACTTTTTGGTATAATTACCTCATTTTATAGTCAACAAATGGCACTTTGGGTGGTTGTTTTCTTGTTTGGAATTGGGTTTTTTCTATTTAATAAGGTAAAATATAGGGAGTTTAACTAACTAACTAACTAACTAACTAACTAACTAACTAATTAACAGGTAGATATGCGTTATTATTATTTGGAATCTCTATAAATAAGCATGCTATGATATTTATCATGTTTATTTTTGTATATTAGCCCTCATATTTGTGACTAAATAAAAAGAAAGTTATAAACAATTGAAACCTTTAAATTAAAAACGAGTAAATAAAACATGGTTCAAGATAACTTAAGAGGGTTATCTCTTATTAATTTTAAGGTGCTAATAT
>CAYVKX010000107.1:0-4959 GCA_964452095.1 uncultured Weeksellaceae bacterium | reverse complement strand
TGTTTCATACATTTTTGCTTTTGGCTTTTCTTTTTATGGGACTTACTTATCAAATCCCACCTCCACCAGAAGAAGGAATTAGTATTAATTTTGGTTATGTAGATGAAGGAAATTCAGAGGCAGAACCAGAAGATATAGCAGAAATTCCTGAGCCAGTGCAAGAAGAAATTGTGGAAGAACAATCCTCAGCAGAAGAGGAAGTCATCACCCAAGAAACGGAAGATGCACCAATTGTAGAAAAAACAGAACAAAAAAATAAAGAGCCAGAACCCGAAAAAAAAGAAGTAATTGAAGAGAAAAAACCAGAAGTAAACAAAAAAGCTCTTTATACTGGAAAAAAGAAAAATAAAGAAACAGATGAGGGAAATACCGGAGAAAGTGGAAATCAAGGGGCAATTGATGGCGATCCAAATGCAAAAGCCCATAGCGGTGGAGGAATTGGAACTGATGGAGCCAGCTATCAATTAGGAGGGAGAAGTCCGGAATTTAAGGCAAAACCTATTTACAAAATCCAAGAAGAAGGCAAAGTAGTAGTAATAATTACGGTGGACAGATTAGGAAATGTAGTAAATGCAATTCCTGGAGCAAAGGGCTCTACCACTTTAAATAAATATTTATTGGCAAGAGCCAAAGAAGCAGCACTAAAAACCAAATTTGACCCCAAACAATCGGCTCCAGAAAATCAACAAGGAAAAATAGTATATCATTTCAGTTTAAATTGATGAATTATCAAGAGACTCTTGATTATCTTTATTGCAAATTACCATTTTATCAAAGAGATGGAAAAGCAGCATACAAAGCAGATATTGGAAATATAATTGCTGCTTGCAAACATTTAAAAGATCCTCACAAAAAATTTAAAAGCATACATATTGCGGGCACAAATGGCAAGGGTTCTACTGCTCATATGTTATCCTCAGTTTTGCAAGAAAGCGGCTACAAAGCTGGACTTTACACCTCCCCTCACTTGAAGGATTTCCGAGAAAGAATTAAGATAAATGGAGAAATGATTTCACAAAAATATGTTATTAATTTTGTGAAAGAAAACAAAGAAATTTTTGAAGAATTAGAAATGTCATTTTTTGAAATGACTGTTGCTATATCTTTTAATTATTTCGCTAATAAAAAAGTTGATATTGCTATTATTGAGTGTGGACTTGGCGGCAGATTAGATAGTACAAACATTATTAACCCTGAACTTTCTATTATTACAAATATCGGTTTTGATCATACCAATTTACTTGGAAATACAATTGAAAAAATTGCTTTTGAAAAAGCTGGAATAATCAAAAATAATACGCCAATTATTATTGGTAGAAAGCAAAAAGAAACAAAGCAAATTTTTCAAAAAACAGCAGCCGATAAAAATACTAAATTGTATTTTGCAGAAGAAACAAAAACTTTCACTACCGACTTAAAAGGTAATTATCAAAAAGAAAATATTACTACTGCTGTTTCTACTATTTTAGAACTTCAAAAAATGGGCTGGGAAATTTCAGAAAACAACTTACAAAAAGGACTGAAAAATGTTGTGAAAAATACTAATCTATTAGGAAGATGGCAAGTACTAAATAAGCAACCGTTTACAATTTGCGACACAGGGCACAATGAAGATGGAATTAAGGAAATCGTAAAGCAAATAAAAGAAACTACTCACAATAATTTGCACTTTGTATTTGGCACAGTAAACGATAAAGAAATAGATAAAATCTTAAGTTTACTACCAAAAAAAGCAACTTATTATTTTTGCAAAGCCAATATCCCAAGAGGAATGGATGCCGATTTGTTAAAGAAAAAAGCTGGGAAGTTTCAACTATTTGGCAATTCATTCTCTTCCGTAAAAGGTGCTCTAAATACTGCAAAACTAAATACGAAAGAGAATGACTTAATTTTTATTGGAGGCAGTACTTTTGTGGTAGCAGAAGTACTCTAATTTTATTTAATAAAAAACTTGCTTGCAATAAGAAATGCTATATATTTGCACTCCAATTTTGCGCGATTAACTCAGTTGGTTCAGAGTGCCTCCCTTACAAGGAGGAAGTCGGGGGTTCGAGTCCCTCATTGCGCACAAAAAAACTCTCATCATAATAAATGTTGGGAGTTTTTAGTTTATTAATTAAGAGTTTTATTATTTAAATTGGCTTACTAAATAGGGTTTATAGAAACTATTTTAACCCTTTAAAAAAGAAGTTCGAATTCAGTCTTTTTTTATAAAGATTTTGCATCCATTTGGAAATGATATTTAACCAATCTGTTGATAGGGTTTTGTACAAAATCCCCAACAATGCAATTATGCTTTTTGGCTACTAATTTTATCTCATCTTGCAGAAAATAAGCAACCGAACCAATAAAATGGATTATTAAATCTTTGTGGTTTTTATAACAACAAATGTGCAGTTTAAAGAATGTATTAAAAGTATCAATAATAATAGATTGTATAAATGGGTGAGCTTTATTCTCAGTAATAAAAGGGAAGTATTTTGACAAATATACATTTGCTCTGTTATTATTATAGATATTCTGATTTATCACAGATAAATCAGTTTCAAAATTATCTTCAAGTTTCTTTTTTAATTCTGGGGGGTAAAGATTATTAAAATAATGGTTAAGAATTATTTTCCCAAAATGATTTCCTGAGGCTTCATCACCAATCAAAAAACCTAATGAAGGAGCATTTTCTGTAAAATTCTCACCATCAAAGTAACAAGAGTTTGACCCAGTTCCTAAAATGCAGGTAATATTTTCTTCTCCGCTATACATAGCAAGGACTGCAGCATATAAATCATGTTTCACATTAATTTCTGCATTGCAAAAGAACAAACTAAGAGCATCTCTTATTATTTTATTCTTTGGTTCTGAAGAACATCCTGCTCCATAGAAATGAACTTTATTTATTTCTATTTTAGAATTGTTTAATTGAGATTTTTCTAAATGAGAAACAATTGATTCTTTATCAATAAAATAAGGATTAAAGCCAATCGTATCATAATAAGCATCTATTTTTCCATCTTCATTACAAAGAACCCAACTACATTTTGTAGAACCACTATCAGCTATTAAAATCATATATTTTTCTTTTGAAATGCAAACATAATGAAAGATTAGATAAAAGAAACTTTAGAAAGAATATATCAAAAATTGATGTAATTAAAAGAACAACAGAAAAACAAGTAGGAGTTGCTCATAAACCTGCCTTTCTATATACTTTTGAGGAATAGTGTAATTACAAGTTAAGAAAGGTTTAAAATCCTTTTCAAATCCTCCTCAAAAAAGTTAGAAATCTCGTTACTTAGGTGCAAAAAAAATCTCCTCAGAAATGTGGCGGTTTTTTAATTGGCTAATTATCTTTTTCTAAATCCCAAATAATAACATCTCTATTTAATTCCTGCAGTCTATCTACTAAGTACTGTTTACTGATTTCTTTCTGCTGAATTCTGATGCTTAGCATATCCTCTCCATTTTTCAATTAACTGTTGCATATCTTCCGCAATTTCTGAATCGAAAAAAACATCTTTATCGATAGAAGGATGATTAAATCCAAGTGATTTTGCATGTAGTGCTTGTCTTTGGCAAATCTTAAAACAATTTTGCACAAATTGCTTGTATTTAGTAAAAGTAGTCCCTTTTAATATTTTGTTTCCACCATATTCTTCATCATTAAAAAGGGCGTGCCCAATCTGTTTGAAATGCACTCTAATTTGATGGGTTCTGCCGGTTTCTAATTTGCACTCTACCAAAGTAGTGTAACCAAATCGCTCCAATACTTTATAATGTGTAATGGCATGTTTTCCGTATTCTCCATCTGGGAAAACGCTCATTACTTTTCTGTTTTTTAAACTTCTCCCAATATGCCCTGTAATTGTGCCTTCACCTTCTTTTATATCTCCCCAAACTAAGGCAATGTATTTTCGGTTCAAATCTCTATCTGCAAATTTTTGTGCCAAAATAGTCATACTTCTTTCCGTTTTTGCAATAACCAAAATACCGGAAGTATTTTTATCAATTCTATGTACCAATCCTGGTCTATCTTCCTCTCCCATATTTGGTAAATTCTTAAAATGAAAAGCCAATGCATTTACTAAAGTGCCAGAATAATTTCCAAAACCAGGATGCACCACCATTCCAGCTTCCTTGTTTACAATCAAAAAATCATCATCTTCATACACAATATTCAAAGGAATATCCTCAGGGATAAGTTCTAATTGCTTTTTTGGAGAAGAATATTCTACCGTAACTACATCTGCTGCTTTTACTTTATAATTGGATTTCACCTGCTTTCCATTTACCTTGATATTCCCCATAGTTGCTGCCTTTTGAATTTTAGTTCTTGTGGCATGTTCTATAAAATTCATCAGGAATTTATCTACTCGTAAAGGCGTTTGACCTTTGTCGGCTTTAAACTTATAGTGCTCAAAAAGCTCATTATTTTCCTCCATTACTGAATGACTAATTTCTTTCTAAAAACCCCTTTCTTATTCTGAATTTGCAAGAAATAAATTCCAGCTTTTAAATTGTTTTTATAGAGTTGAAAACTATTTTCTTGCACTATAACGTTTCGTAAAATTCTTCCACTAATATCAAAAAGATGGATTGTATTTTTATTGTCAGAATTTAACAAAATAGTAGTAAAATCAGCAAATGGATTTGGAAAAACTTTAATTTCGTTTTGACTAATTTCAGTATTTACAGAAGAAATAATTGGAGTGGTTCTAAGCACTGGACGGATCATCCAAGCTCCTGGAAACTGGGAATAATTCCAACCTCCACCAACATTATAAAACATATAATTATTAGACGGAGAATTCCTATCCAAACCTACATTTAGCATATCATTTGTGGTCTGCTCAACACCAATATAAAATATGTCATCTAAAACAATTGCAGAACTCAAATAATAATTATGAAATTTTAACCTATCTTCATAAATAGGATAAACAGTGTCTCTATGCAAAATATTAC
>CAYVKX010000106.1:0-5225 GCA_964452095.1 uncultured Weeksellaceae bacterium | reverse complement strand
AACCGCCTCCAACAATTCCTTGTACCAAGCCTCTCCATATTTTCGAATAAGTGGTTCTTTTAAAAAAGCATAAACAGGAACTTCTAATTTACTTCCACATTCACAAGCTGCTTTGCAAATTTTAATTTCTTCATAATTTACCGCATCAAAATCACGGTATTCTTTTATACGAATAGGAAATAAATGGCAAGAAATTGGTTTCTTAAAATCTACTTTTCCATCATTATACGCTTTTTCAATAGCACATTTTGTTATTCCATTTTCCTCAATTACAAAAGCGCATTCTCTGTTATTTACAAGTGTAGTAGTTAAATCTCCATCTGCATCATAAACTGCAACCCCTTGTTTTTCTACTTCAGCAATCCCCTCTTCTTTCATATAGGGTTTTACTTTCTCGTAAATTTCATCCAGAATTTTTTCTTCAGTTTCTGAAAGTGGAGCTCCTGCATCACCCTCTACACAACAAGCACCTTTACAGGCGTTTAAATCACACACAAAGTGCTTTTCAAAAACATCTAAAGAAATAATTTTATCCTCAACTTGAATCATACTGCAAAACTACATAATAAAATAGGAGAATTACTATTTTTGTGCCATGGCAAATTATGAAGATATCTTTAAAAAAGTAGTGTCCCATGCAAAAGAGTATGGTTATGTTTTTCAATCCTCCGAAATTTATGATGGACTAGCAGCTGCTTACGATTACGGACCAAATGGAGTAGAATTAAAAAACAACATTAAAAACTATTGGTGGAAATCAATGGTGAATATGCACGAGAATATTGTAGGATTGGATTCCTCTATTTTTATGCACCCTACTACTTGGAAAGCTTCCGGGCATGTAGATGCTTTTAACGATCCTTTGGTAGATAATAAAGACTCTAAAAAAAGATACAGAGCGGATGTATTGATTGAAGATCATATTGCTAAGATTGAAGCGAAAATTGAGAAAGATTGTGTAAAAGCTGCCAAGCGTTTTGGTGATGCCTTTAACAGAGAAGAATTTGTAACTACCAATGGTAGAATTTTAGATAGACAAAAACAAATTGATGCTATAAATGAAAAAATGAATACTTCTCTTTCTTCAGGAGATTTGGAAGGAGTAAAAGCATTAATTGAAGAGTTAGATATAAAATGCCCAGTTTCAGGAACTAATAATTGGACGGATGTACGCCAATTCAATTTGATGTTTAAAACTCAAATGGGAGCTACTGCTGATGGTGCTTCTGATTTGTATTTAAGACCCGAAACAGCACAAGGTATTTTTGTGAATTTCCTAAATGTGCAAAAAACAGCCAGAATGAAAATTCCTTTTGGAATTGCACAAATCGGTAAGGCCTTTAGAAATGAGATTGTAGCTCGTCAATTCATCTTTAGAATGAGAGAGTTTGAACAAATGGAAATGCAATTTTTTGTTCGCCCAGGAGAAGAAATGAAGTGGTACGATTACTGGAAAGAATTCCGTATGAAATGGCATAACTCATTAGGAATGGGGGAAGAAAACTACCGTTTTCATGACCATGAAAATTTAGCACATTATGCTAATGCTGCTGCCGATATTGAATTCAAATTCCCATTCGGATTTAAAGAATTAGAAGGAATTCATTCTCGTACTGATTTTGACTTGAAAGCACATCAAGAACATTCTGGGAAGAAACTACAATATTTTGATCCTGAATTAGGAGAAAGCTATGTGCCTTATGTAGTTGAAACATCTATTGGTTTGGACAGAATGTTCCTTACTGTATTAAGTCATGCATTCCGTGAAGAAAAATTAGAAAATGGAGAAAGTAGAGTAGTCTTAAAAATTCCTGCAATATTATCTCCTATAAAAGCCGCTATTTTACCACTTACTAAAAAAGATGGAATGCCTGAAAAAGCTAGAGAAATAATGCAATCTCTGCAAATAGACTACAACTGTCAATATGAAGAAAAAGATTCTATCGGAAAAAGATACAGGAGACAAGATGCTATTGGAACTCCATTCTGCATTACAGTTGATCATCAAACTTTAGAAGACAATACAGTTACTATTAGAGATAGAGATACTATGGAACAGGAAAGAGTTTCAGTTGAGAAGCTACATTCTATTATTGCTGAAAAAGTAAATATTGCTAAGTATTTGACTTAGTTATTTTCCGTTAAAGTCGGACATGGTTTTGGCAATACCGATAGTACAAAATGCTTGAATAATTTTAGTGGCTTTCTCAATTCTTTCAGCAAGTTTTGAGCTTTCATCTGTATTCCAATCGCTTAACACATAATCAGATTGCCTGCCTTTTGCAAAGCCATTCCCAACACCAAATCTTAATCTAGGAAAATCATTTCTACCCAAAACTGCTTGAATGTCTTTGAGGCCGTTATGTCCTCCATCACTTCCTTTTTTTCTAAGTCGCAAAGTCCCAAAATCAAGAGCAATATCATCTGTAATAACCAATAGATTTTTAATATCCACTTTATGCTTTTGCAACCAATAATTTACTGATTTTCCACTCAAGTTCATAAAAGTAGTTGGCTTGGCTAAACACAAGGTTCTTCCTTTGTATTTTACAGAAGAAATGCTTGCGTATTTTTCAGTTGTAAAAGAAGTATTGGATGCCTCTGATAGCGCATCCAATACTTTAAATCCAATATTATGACGAGTATTTTTATACTCTTCACCAGGGTTACCTAATCCTACGATTAAGTATTTCATTATTACTCAGCTGCTGGTTTTTCTTCCGCTCCTGCATCTCCTTCAGATTTTGCTTCCGCTCCCTCCGCTACTGCTCCTTCTTCTCCTTCAACAATTTCTCCTTCTTCTCCTTCAATTTCTTCTTCTTCAATAATCAATTCTCTTGCGGTTCTTACCCCAACTACAATAGCATTATCAGGAGCCAAGAAAGCATAACTATCATTTCTTAAATCCTTAATAAAAACGGATTGCCCAATTCCTATATCTTCAATATTAATTTCGATATAATCTGGTAAATTTCCTGGAATAGCTCTTGTAATAATTTTTCTTCTTCTGAAAGAAAGAATTCCACCATTTTTAATTCCAACAGCATTTCCTTTTAGGTGAACAGGAATTGTCATGGTTACTTCCTTATCCTCAAATACTTGTAAAAAGTCCAAATGAAGTAATTTATCGGTAACTGGATGGAATTGCAAATCTTGCATTACCGCCCGATACTTTTCGCCTTCAATGTCTAATTCTACAATAAATACATCTGGGGTGTACACAAGATTTCTAAAATCATTTTCATGAGCATAGAAACACACCTGCTTTTCTCCCCCGTAAAGTACGCATGGTACATTACCCTGATTTCTTAGTGCTTTGGAATCTGTTTTCCCAGTTCCGCTTCTTAATTTTGCACTAATTGCTAGTGTTTTCATTTTAATTTTGTTTTTGATTTATAATTTGTTGTTTATTTTTCTTTCCATTTTTCACTTATTGATTCGTTTTTTATTGCCGATTCAATAGTTTGGGCAAATAATTTTGCCACAGAAATTTCTCTTACCTTTTCACTTTTATGTTCTTTAGGAATTGTATTAGTTATTACCAATTCCTCAATTTTGGAATTATTTAAATTTTCATATGCTTTCCCAGAAAGTACGCCATGTGTACAATATGCTCTAACGCTATTTGCTCCTTTTTCAATCATTAAGTTAGCGGCTTTTGTTAGGGTTCCAGCAGTATCTACCATATCATCAATTATCACAACATCTTTGCCTTCCACATTCCCTATTAGCAACATATCTCCTACTTTATTGGCTTCTTTTCTATCTTTATAACAGATAACTAAGCCTGATTTTAAGAAGTTTGCATAAGTATTTGCTCGTTTTGAGCCACCCATATCAGGAGAGGCAATTACCAAGTTTTGCAACTCTAATTTATTAATATCTTCAATAAACAATTCTGAAGCAAACAAATGATCGACTGGAACTTCAAAAAAACCTTGAATTTGATTAGCATGTAAATCCATAGTCATAATTCTATCTACCCCAGCAGCAGTTAATAAATTTGCTACTAATTTTGCGCCAATCGGCACTCTTGGCTTGCCTTTCTTATCCTGTCGAGCATAACCAAAATAAGGCATTACCGCAACAATCGTTTTAGCAGAAGCCCTTTTTGCAGCATCAATCATTAGTAATAATTCCATTAAATTATCTGATGGAGGAGGAGTTGATTGAATTAAAAAAACCTCAGCACCTCTTACAGTTTCTTCAAAAGATGGCTCAAATTCGCCATCAGCAAATCTGGTAATTTTACGCTTATTTAAATCCACACCATAAGCATTAGCGATTTCTTTAGCTAACTTTTCTGATGCGTTTCCGGCAAAAAATCTAAGTGGTTTTTCCATTTGTTTTCCTCTTTAAAAAAGGGCTGCAAATATAGTTTTATTCCATTATTTTAACTAATTTTTTAAATAAAAGATAAATGTATGCTAAAGTAATAAAGAGTTTAATTATTTTCGCCAACCATTTGCCCAGATGGCGGAATTGGTAGACGCGCTGGTCTCAAACACCAGTGGGGTTAGACCCGTGCCGGTTCGAGCCCGGCTCTGGGCACAAAGCCCTCAATTTATGAGGGCTTTTTTTATTCTATTATTATCTTTTTCTCTACTGTTCCATCATCATAGATGTAGAATAGTGGTGTATTTCGTTTTTCGTTAACTTCTCTTCCTAATATATCAGAAATCTTTAATAAGGTTTTTTTAATATTAGTAATATTCAATATCCCTGTAGTATTTGTAATGGTTAAATTAAGATTTACAATACTGTCACATCCTGCTGAATTTATCAAAGTAAATGAATAATCACCAGACAATGATAATAGTATTCCATTCCAAACTATACTTGAAGTAAAAGACAATGTATCAAATGAGGCTGTGTTATAATCAACTATTATATTAGTATATACAATACTATCACAACCATTTGCAATACTAAATGTATCTGTATATAATCCAGAGTTTAAATAATAAATATTTCCTACTAAGACACTATCTCCCTCACAAATTGTAAATGTTTGTTGTGATACGCTTGAATACATACAAGTACCATCATCTACATTTGCAAGAAAATCATAGTTACAAGCTAAAGAATCTGTACAACCATAAACAGGATTACAAAGCATACTAAAATAGTGTTGAGGGTCAATTGCTCCATTGGCTGCAGTCCAATTTGCAGTAGACCATATTACATTATCTACCTCTATGCAAGATAGATTAGGATTGTCAAAT
>CAYVKX010000105.1:0-5444 GCA_964452095.1 uncultured Weeksellaceae bacterium | reverse complement strand
AAAAAGAAATTAGGAATTTCATATTTGTCCCAACCATTATTTACGCAACAATTAGGTGTGTTTTCATCTGATAAAAGCATAAGTGTTGATGATTTTTTAAGTGCAATACCAAAGAAAGTATGGATCAGAAGTTTGCAAATTTATAATGAGGTAAAAAATGCTACAATAAAAGATAATTTTGAGTTAGATATTACGGATAATATTGAAGGTGTAAGGAAAAAATATTCTCAAAATGTAATAAGAAATTTAAAAAAAGCAACAAAAGAAAATTTGGAAATAGGGGAGTGCTCCACCGAATCATTAATTTATCTTTTTAAAGAAAATAAAGGAAAGCAAGTCAAGGAGTTAGATAAAAAAGCATATACTATTTTGTTAAATTTACTAGAAAAACTAAAGGAAAAAGAAAAGGGGAAAAGTTTAGGAGTATTTAAAGGTAATGAGTTAATAAGTGCCGCTTTTTTCACTAATTGCATGGGAAGATCCATTTATCTTTTTAGCAGCTCTAATAGTGTTGCAAAAGAAATTGGGGCAAATCATTTTTTAATTGACACTTATATTGAAAAATATAAGAAAGATTCCTTAATTTTGGACTTTGAAGGCTCCATGATTCCTTCCTTAGCACGATTTTACGCTTCATTTGCAGCAGAGAAAAAGCGCTATTATTTAACCAACAAAAGATAACAATGAAAACAATAAATTTAGGAAAACAAAACTCAATATTTAATCATTTTATCAGGGAGATAAGAGATATTAAAATTCAAAATGATTCTATGCGATTTAGAAGAAATATTGAAAGAATGGGAGAGGTTTTTGCTTATGAAATTAGTAAAAAAATGGAGTACGAAAACAAAGATATTACTACTCCACTAGGGATTTCTACTGAGAGTTTAATGATGGAAAAACCTATTTTGGCTACTATTTTAAGAGCAGGATTGCCACTTCACCAAGGTCTGCTAAATTATTTTGATAGTTCAGATAATGCTTTTATTTCTGCTTACCGAAAACATAAAAAAGGGGGCGATTTTGAGGTGAAAATTGAATATATGTCCTCTCCAAGTTTAGAGGGTAAAACCCTAATACTTTGCGATCCAATGATTGCTTCTGGCTCTTCTATGATTTTGGCAATGGAGGCGATTTTAAGTAGGGGCACTCCAAAGCATATTCATATTGTTGGGCTTATTGCTTCTGCTGAGGGAGTGGATTATGTGAAAGAAAATATTCCAATGCAAAATTGCACACTTTGGCTTGGTGCGGAAGATGAAGAAATGACAGCACAATCATATATAGTTCCTGGGCTTGGTGATGCTGGTGATTTAGCTTTTGGCGAAAAGATGTAGATGAAAATCAGACATATATTCTTTGATTTAGATAGAACTCTCTGGGATTTTGAAACGAATTCTCATGAAACTTTATTAGAACTTTGTACTACTTACAATCTGAAGGAAAGTGGTGTGAAAGATTATGAGGATTTTATCAAAACATACAAAAACCATAATGAAAAACTTTGGGATTTATATAGAGTAGATAAAATTTCTCAAAAAGATTTAAGAAGAGAACGATTTCAAAGAACACTTTCAGATTTTGGAATAAATGATTTTAATCTTTCAGAAAAAATTGGGGAAGATTACATTGATGTTTGCCCAAGAAAGAATAAATTATATCCGTATGCAATTGAAGTTTTAGACTACTTAAAAGATCGGTATAAACTTCACATTATCACTAACGGATTTGATAAAACTCAACATATAAAACTAGAACATTCAAATTTGAAACCCTATTTTAATCAGATAATAACTTCTGAAAAAACAGGGGTAAAAAAACCAAATCCTTTAATTTTTTCTCATGCACTCACTTTGGCAAATGCAACAAGTAAAGAAAGTGTTTATATTGGTGATGATTTGGTTGTAGATATTTTAGGGTGTCAAAATTCTGGAATTGATGGGGTGTATTTTAATCCTGAAAAAATAGAACATAAAGAAAACCCTAGGTTTGAAATTGAATGTTTAAGCGAACTTAAACAGTTATTTTAAATCCACCTTTTTTCAAATCCTCCCAAAAATTTGGATAAGATTTACTCACTACATCTGAATTATTAATTTGTAATTCTCCAAGTTTTAGGCAAAGTGGAGCAAAACTCATTGCCATTCTGTGGTCATTGTAAGTTTCAATTATTTTTGATGAATTAAGTTTTAAAAGTTCAGTTTCTACTGCTAAAATCCTATCTGTTTCTTTGTTTTTTAAAGTTTGGATTCCTGTAAATTGAGACTTTATATTTAGTCCGAAAAGTGTGCATTTTAACGACTGGTAAATGTCAGGAGTATTGATGAGATTGTAAGTTCTTCCTGGAGAAATATCTTTATTTTTTGTTAATATTAAGGTGTTATTATTGAATTCAGAATGGACTCCCAATTCAGAAAATAACTCCATTGTTTTTGAGTCTCCTTGAATAGATTCCGTATTTAATCCTTTTAAAACTATCTTGCATTTTTCAGATAAAGCTGCAATTTGAAACCAAAAAGTTGCAGCTGACCAATCCGATTCTACTTTATAATCTTTAGCAATATATTCTTGAGGATTAATTTCAATTACATCCTCTTTCCAAGTCCATTTTATTCCAAATTCAGTCATCAATTTTAATGTCATTAACACATAAGGTTTTGAAACTAATTCTCCTTTTATTTTAAGGTTTAGACCATTTTTTAAAATAGGAGCAATCAGTAAAAGTGATGAGATAAACTGAGAACTTATTGTGCCATCAATTTCTATTTCTCCTCCATCAATTTCTGTTCCAATAATATTTAATGGAGGAAATTCCTCTTTCTCTAAATACTCAATTTTAGCACCCAATTCTTGTAAAGAATTTACCAACTCCTTTATGGGCCTTTCTTTCATTCTATCAGATCCAGTTAAAACAAATTCTTTCCCTTTTTGAATTGATAAAAAAGAAGTAAGGAAACGAAAAGAAGTTCCAGCATGAGAAATATCTATTGTTTTTTCTGAAGAATTTAAAGCATTTTTAAGTAAAGTTGTATCGTCAGAATTAGATAGGTTTTTAATTTCAAAACCATCTTCACAAAGAGAGTGAATAATAAGTAAACGGTTGGAAATGCTTTTTGAAGAAGGTAAGTCAATTTCACATTCTACTGTTTTTGTAGGATGCGAAACCTTATAGTTCATCAGGAATAAATAAGTTATCTATTGTGCAATTTCCAATTCCTTTTAACAATGAAAAACTAATTTTTCCGTCTTTATTCTTTTTATCTCCAACCATTAAATCAATAATTTTATCTTTTGATGGAAGTTCAGGAATTTTAAAGAAATTGTACAAAAACATATTAATTGTATGTTTTTCCATGTCAGATATATTTGACAAGTCTGATTCCAACATCATGCCAAGAGCAATAGCTTCCCCATGTAAAATTGGAGTTCCTTTTTCCAGATAATAACTTTCTATTGCATGACCAAAAGTATGACCAAAATTCAGTTTTTTTCTTTCATTTTTTTCTCTTGGATCTTTAAGTATAACCTTATTTTTTATCTGAACTGAAGTTGTAATAATTTCTTCCCAATCAAAATTATTAAAAGGAGTAGAGATTATTTTATTCCATAATTTATCATCACAAATAAGTGCATGTTTTACTACTTCAGCAAAGCCCGATTTTATTTGATTATCATCTAAAGTATTTAAGAATTCAGAGTTTATGATTACAGATTTAGGGTTGGAAAATAAACCAACTTGATTTTTCAATCCATTAAAATCAATTCCTAATTTTCCACCAACTGACGCATCAACCATAGCCAATAAAGTAGTAGGAATTTGTATAAAATCAATACCTCTTTTATAAGTTGAAGCACAAAAACCACCCATATCCCCAATTACACCTCCACCCAAGTTTAGGAGTAGTGAGTTTCTGTCAAAATTATGCTCTGTTAGTTTTTCCCAAATGAAATTACAAGTAGTAATGTTCTTATTTTCTTCTCCTGATTTTATTTCAATAATTATTGAATTGTCAAATTTAGGGAGTTTATTTAAACAATCTCTTTTTGTGTTTTCATCAACTAAAATTGCAACTTTAGAATAAGCAGAAACATCTAAAGTGGAAAGGGAATTTTCTCCAATCCAAACAGAATAATTATCTGATTTTATTTCTTTCACTCTGTAACTTCTGGAAGTGGATTTCCTGTACAACCATTTGGGTAAGGAGCTCCTAAAATTGTTGAAATAGTAGGTGCAATATCACGGATATTTACTTTTCTGTCTGTTTGTCCTTGCGGTATATTTCCTCCCCAAAAAATAAGAGGAACATGGGTGTCATAACTATAAGATGAACCATGAGTTGTACCTCCATTCTCCCAATAAGATGACAACCATCCTGTTTGCAGACTTACTACAACATCACCCGATCTTTTTTGGTTATACCCTCTTTGAATTAAAGAATGAAATGAGTTTGAGTACTCATTTTTATGAAGTTGAGAAGCAGTGTAAGTATTTTTTACCCACTCATATTTCAATAAGAAACTAGCACATTTATTTTGAATTTCTTCTTTGTCAATATTTTTTTCTGTAATCAATTTCTGATTTAAAAAAAGTTGATTGTTTGAGTAATTATCAATCCAGTTTCCATCTCCATAAACTCTGATAAGTTCAGTGTTTAATTCTGTTTTCAAAATGGAACCATCAAAATATCCTGCAGGAATTTTTCTTTCCATTAACTCATGCGGTTCAGAAACCACTCCATGATCAGCAGTAATAAATAGTACTACATTTTCAAAACCTACTTTGTTATCAATGAGTTTTAGCAGTTTTGCAATATCCTTGTCTAATCTGATGTAAGTGTCTTTTATTTCGGCAGCATGAGGGCCATATTGATGACCTATATAATCGGTAGAAGAAAAGGAAATTGTAAAAATATCAGTTGTTTTTCCTTGTCCTAATTTTTCTTTTTTAAATATTTCAAGAGCTAAATCTTTTAGGATTGTATTCCCAAAAGGAGTTTTCTTTATAGCACCATTTCCACTTTGTAATAGTAAAGTATCCAGATTATGAGAGAATTCTCCTTTTACTTTCCAATCTCCAGTTAGGAAATTTGCAGCAGTATTATCATCATTTATTTTTTGAATATAAGATGGTAAATCAGACATGTAATAAGAAGAAGAAATCCAATCCCCATCACTCCCCATCCAGTAAGCAGCATCTGCAGAATGACCAGCAGGAAGTATTGCTCCTCTATCTTTTAAGGAAATTCCGATAACTTTACTTTCATTAAAAAGTCCGTACTCATCAGCAAAAGTTGTAGTAAGCATATTGTGAGGCGACATTTTCCCGTCATTTGAAAGCACATCAATATTTTCATTTTCACAATTACAAATAGTATGCATATCTCCATCTCCAGCACAATAAACATTGGTACCTGAATTTTTATCATACCAATTATTAGCTATAA
>CAYVKX010000104.1:0-5497 GCA_964452095.1 uncultured Weeksellaceae bacterium | reverse complement strand
GTTCAGCAGATTGATATTATGCCAACTACTTTGGAATTGTTGGGCTACAACAAACCATTTTTTGCATTTGGAAAATCAATGTTAAGTAAGGAAAGTTGGGCATTAAGTTATTTGCAAAATAATTATAGTTTCATAACAGAAAATGGAATTCTGGTTAATAAAGGCGAAAATTATAGTTTATATTCTGATTGGAATTTAACTAAGAAATTAGAAGTTAAAAAGGAAGATTTACAAAAACTAAAAGCCATCAAACAAACATATAATCAAGGGATGATAAATAATAAATTACGCTATGAAAATTAGATTTATTGTCAACCCTATTTCTGGAACTGGAAAACAAAACAACATTGAAGAAATCATCAAAAAATATTTTCAAAGTGATTGTGATATTGTATATACCCAAAAAGGTGGAGATGCAACCATTTTAAGCCAAAAAGCAGTGGATGAAAATATTGATGTTATAATTGCAGTTGGGGGAGACGGAACGGTAAATGAATGTGCAAAAGCACTTATTGGAAGTAATACTGCTCTAGGAGTAATTCCTTGTGGTTCTGGAAATGGCTTTGCACTTCATATCGGTATAAAAAAAGACATCAAAGAGGCAGTAAAACAACTGAATAACTGTGTAATTCAATCTGTAGATTCTTGCACAGTAAATGGTGAAAAGTTTGTAAATGTTTCTGGGATTGGCTTTGATGCACATATAGCAAATCTATTTTCTCAATTAAAAAACAGAGGGTTTATTAACTATTTAAAACTAATTAAAGATGAAGTATTTACTTATCAGACGAAAGAATATATTTTACAATATGAAGGAAAAACTAAGCGATTAAAAGCATATTTAATTGCTTTTTCAAATGCTTGTCAGTATGGAAATGATTTTAAGATTTCTCCAAATACTAGCATCTTAGATGGTTTGATTGATTTTGTAATTGTAAAAGAATTTCCTAAATGGAAAGTACCAGGATTCCTACTAACATTAGCAAACGGACAAGTACATTTATCTAAAAATGTAGAAATTATTCAGGCAAAAGAAATGATTATTAACTCTGAAAATAATTTAGTTCATTTAGATGGTGAGCCAAAGAAAATGAAAAGCCCTATCCACATAAAAGTACATCCTAAAACCTTAAAAATATTTGCGCCAAATGGGGAAAAATAAGAAAAACAGAAAGGGTATAATGTACTCCACCAACCCAGATTTTGAATATGATTACGAAAATCAGGAGGAGGAAACATTAGCACCAAATCATCAAAACTTAAAGGTGTGTATTGATAAGCACAGAGCCGGAAAAGTGGCAGTAATTATAAAAGATTTTATCGGTACAAACAATGACTTAAAAACTCTTGGAAAAATGCTAAAAATTAAATGTGGAGTTGGAGGAAGTGTGAAAAATGGAGAGATTATTATCCAAGGAAATGTACGCGAAAAAGTAATGGAAATCCTAGAAAAAGAAGGTTATATTTATAAAAGAATGGGAGGGTAAAAGATAATGGGATAATTAAAAGATAATATAGCAATAACTAGAAATAAAAACTAGCTAAACCATATCCAAATAACTCTGTAAAATAATAGCCGCACTTACCTTGTCAATAAGTGATTTATCTCTTCTTTTCATTTTCTTTATTCCGGCATCTAAGATTGTTTGTTTAGCTATTTTGGAAGTAAATCTCTCGTCTATTTTTTTAATAGGAATTTCGGTGTATTTTTTGGCTAATTTCTCCACAAATTTTTCTGTAATTTCTGTACTGTCGGTAGCAGTTCCATCTAAGTTTTTTGGCTCTCCCACTACAAAACAATCTATATCTTCTTTTTTTAATAACTCTTCTAGAAAAGTAAAAATATCAGAGGTGTTTACTGTGCAAAGTGCAGATGCAATCATTTGCAAAGAATCAGAAATAGCTATCCCTATTCTCTTTTTTCCGTAATCAATTCCAAGGGCTTTTGCCACTATTGTTTGATGATTTGGTAAGTAATATTTTCCGGTAACACTTCTATAAAATAAGTACCTGAACTAAAGTCAGAAATATCAAAACTCCATTTTTCAGCATTAATATTTTTGGCAGATTTTATCAGTTTCCCATTTACATCCATAATTTTGACTTGGTGATTGTTCTGCTTTTTAAAGGTAATAGAAAAACTTCCCATTGTAGGATTTGGAAATAATTTAATATCCGCATAATTCTCAACAACAGAAACCGAGTTTAAATCAATTGGAGGAAAAACGATATAATCAATCCAAGCGCAATCTTGCCCACTTTGCCAGCTACCATCTTTATCGTACTCCCACTTGAAAGTATTTTGCCCAACTCCTACCGGATAAATGGCTAATGTCCACTGCTTATTTCCTGACCACTCACCTATTTTTGCCCCATTAATTTTGAATTTTAAATAATCATAATCTTCCTCAGAAGAAACAGAATAATAAAAAGAAATATCGCCAGCAGCAAGTACATTCACAGTGATGAAAAGTTCTGATTCTTCTCCATCAGGAAGTGAAGAAAACGACTGACTACAATAAGTTCCTTCATAAGAATTTACACTATCAATACTCCAAGGAAAAGTGCCTTGACTCCAAGCGTAATTGGTGAAATTTCCTATCTCATAATCTTCATCAATAATACCTATTACTTCCGAAAAAGTAAAGTTGTATGTATAAGTTCCATTACCAAAATCAAAAGGAAATTGAGCTAAAGTTCCAAGAGGAGTTAAAGGGTCAATATCTATAGTAAATATAGCATTTGCTGATTGACTCTGATTTAAATTATTGATATTAAAAGTAGAAGAAGTTACGGTTACAAATGTGCTCAAAGAAGACAAATTTGCCATCAAATTACTAATATCAGCATTTCCGGAATTCACTCCCTCCACTATTAAATCTAAGGTTTCTCCAGCATCCAATTTTCCATTTCCGTTTCCGCTTGTAGCATCATCAATTGTAAAAGAAATATGCCCCAAAAGAGGTGCGTTTAACACCATTTGAATGTAAGAATTCCAGGAATTCCCACTAGCATCTGTTACTTCTAACTGAAATTGAACTTGATGCTGATCAGGAATATTATTATCCACCATAAAAGTAAAAGCATTGGAAATATTTGCCGTTTGGTTAGCATTCACAGCAGAGGTGAAATCCAAACTATCCGTAATAGTAATATACTGATTATTAGTACTGAGTTTCACGCTTACATTAGTCGCATCCACAGAGCCCAAATTTTGCAAATCAACATCCAAATGAATAAGTTCTCCATAATCCACCAAACCATTATTATTTCCAAAACTATCATCCACCAAATAATTAGGACAAATAACAAAAGGCGCATTGGTAGTAATGATAGAAACTGTTCCAATATATGGCTCTCTGAATTGCTTTGTAACCACCACATCAGCCATTCCTAAATTGGTAATTGCAGGAAAAGTTAAAGTTACCATTCCACTTGTTCCAACCAATTGAGCATCCAACAAAACTCCATTCATACTAATTGCTGCATAAGCGTGCTCTTCTGCTGTAACTACAAGAGTAGAAGTCCCCACAGGAACTGCCGACAAATGCGAAACATTCATAGCTGGCGGAACACCAAAATAAGGCATCACAGAAGGATCGCCCATCAAATGATAAATCTCCCAATAATATTGCTCAGAACCAGCAGCTTGAGTTACCGCCAAATTCCCAGAATGTATCATCTGCCCTTGGGTTATAAACCAATCGGCTTGTTGCTCGCCATTTTCGTGCCAAATGCAATCGTAAATCCCTAAACCAGTTTGTGCATAAGTTGGATTGCTTGGCGGAGGGGTAGTTCCGTTTCCAACTCCCCACCAATAATCTTCATCCCAATATGTATTATTACTCCCTCCAATATAGCCAACCGCTCCTTTACTATTGGCACGCAAAAGCGCTTCCCCAAAACATTCTGGCACATCAAATTTATTGGACTGACAACAATTTCCAATCATCAAACCATACTCGTTTGCATTTTGCAAAGATGGCACATCAGAGGTTGAAAAACTTGGATCAGACCATCCAGAAGAACCACAATGTGCAGTGTAATTAGCAAAACCAACTCCTCCACTTACATCTGCAATAATTGCTGCAGAAGCTGCTGACATATCAGAAGTAATTGGACTTCCAGAGCCATAAAGATAAGTGTAGGAAGTAAGTCCGTGAGCGGTATTAAAATAATTATCCGTTCCATAATTTATCTGTCCATTCCCATAAGTTGGAGCCATAGAAGCATCTACCCCAGCCACCATTACAACTTCATCCAAATATGCTGAATTTGGCATAGTATATTTTTCATACTCCAAAGTTTTTAAGATTTGAGGAGTTAATTCCTCAGGCATAGTAGCGGAAAATCTACCATAATACATTTCTGGATAAAAATCTCCTCCTCCATCCATTTCACAATAATACATATCAGTAATGTGCGTTCCAGCATTTCCACTAAAAGCCGGCACTTGTGCATCATCCCCTACAATTAGAAGATAAGTTGGCGCAGGATCGTTAGCTGTTGCATTATCATACATATCTTTAATAAATGCCTTGATGGAAGTGGTTGTATTTCCAACCAAAGGATTATTAGTATAACCCTCTACCACCTCAAAACCTTTCTTGGTTTTCCACTCTATAAACGGCTGCAGAATAGATTGAAACATTGGATCGGAAATTATTACAAATTTTATTGGATAAGTAGAAATCACATCTTTTGCTGGAAGTGGTAAATAATTTACAAATTGCTTGAATTGGTGCTCAAAATTCGGATTAAAATATTTTTTCCTTATGGCTAAATCTTGCTCATAGTTTGCATTTTTGAATAAGATTTTTACTTCAATTTTTGTGATAATTTTCAATTCATTACTTATAGGATTATAAGAAAATGGAGAGATATTTAATCGGGCCATTTCTTGCCCTCTCATTTTTCCTAAAACATCAATTTTTATGATAGGGGTTTCGTTAAACTCATTGATTTGGTAATAATCTCTATCATAAATAAAAGGAACATTTTCAGCATCCTCTCCTTTTGATATAGAGGGCTGATTTGGAAAAATTGGAAGCGTAATTCCGTAATCATTTAAAGAAATGATTTGTTCTTCTTTTTTAATAATCTTTACAATTACTTCTGCACCAAAAGGAATGCGAAACAATTTTTTCAATTCTGGCAACTCTGCTTTTCCGTAATTAGAATTTGTAGCATAACCTTCCACAAAAAGTTTCGCAAAATCCCCTTCTGTTGTTTTAATAATTTTCGTTTTTAAGTTCGAAAAATTATTGATAAAAGTAAATTCACTAATTGATTTATTAGTAATTTCAAAATAATTATGCTCTTCATTCAATTTAATTTCCTGAGAGAACAAGCTAAAAGCAGCGATAGTAAATACAAAAAATAGGAAGATTAGTTTTTTCATCATTAATAGTTTTCTGCAAATATATAGAAAATAGAATTTCTAAAGGTTCAAGATAACTTAAGAGGGTTATCTCTTATTAATTTTAAGGTGCTAATA
>CAYVKX010000103.1:0-5596 GCA_964452095.1 uncultured Weeksellaceae bacterium | reverse complement strand
AAGAACCTACCAGACCTTTGCCGCCTGTCACTAATGTGTTCATGTATCACCCGTTATAAAATGAATCAGATTCTAGTGCAATCCAATATGTAAGATCATCATTTGTTCTTTTGAATCGACTAATGATTTTTTCTGTGATACTAACATCGTAATCACCGGGTAAAATTTTGAAATTATCTGATCTAAAATAAAATGTAAAGTCTACATCAGTATTTATTTGACCAACCTTCACAGAATAGTTGTTTGACGACGAATCTGATTTGTCAAGTGCTACCATTTCTATTTCAGATCCATTTGAACGAATTGCAATATCAGATACTTGTAACACCGAGGCTGCCTTCAGAACATCATTTAGAGTTTTATTTGTCAGAGAAAACTCAACAACAATTTCTGGCATATTAATTTCTTTGTCAATAGAAGTGAGCAGCCGAGGTTCGGAATAATAATACTTTACTTCAGAATTGTCATTGTTGTCTTTAATTATAACGTAAGTGTCCGAGAATTCAAATTCTGGACTATTAAACAGAGAAACCGTTCCAAGGAATTTATTCAAATCCCATATTCCAAATTCAACATCAAATGTCTCTTCAACACTTGCTTTTCCTAATACATTCTTTATTGGTGAAACCGTTCTGATTACATTTCCTGTTTTGACTAAGATGTTGGAATTGATAGACGAGAAGTTCTTCAATATTTCCAATGTCCTTTTGGAAAGAGTCATTGCTGTATTTGTTGTCATTATATAAAATCTCCTAATTGATATTATTATATCTTCTTATTTTTACATTACAAGAAATTTATGATTAAATGTTACATCATTCAACTGCCCTCAATAAAGTCTTGGTATGCATCGGGATCTATGTTGCCGTTAGACACACCATTTAAATACTTCTTTTCGTTGTGTCGCTTTCGTCTTCTTTTATTTTTTTGATTGCCGCCACGATTCATGTCTTTATAATCTTCATATTCATCGTAATGATTATATTTATTACCTCTATTTCTTTTACGAGCCACAGACTTAAACTCCTTTCTTTGATAAGTCTCTTTGTGAAAACTAAATTAAACCTCTACCCATTGATTTGTGTCCTTATCGGACACAAAATAATATAAAATTCCTTTTGAACTATCGAACCAGTGGTCCCCTTCATTTGGGGTTTCCGGTGCAACATCCGAATTGGTGAAATTTATTACACTAGAGTTGCTAAAGGGTTCCCACCCCCCTCTAGGACCATGTTCTGGAGAAAATTTAGAAACATTATCTCTGATTGCAACGTATGTTTTTCCTTTACTGGATACCACATCGCCTTTTCTATAAAACACAATGCTGCCGTCTGGGTTTCTAACTTTATGCTCACCCACAAAATTTTCAATAGGATTCATTTCTTTCCTCGTTCAACGGCGTCTTTGAACATTTGAAGTTTTTGTTTAGCAAAATTTCTCATGTATGTCCTATCTTCTTTATTCGTATTTGATGTATAAAGAAATGCATTCTCTACAACAAATTCATACATTGCTTCTTTTTTCCAGAAAATTTTAACATATGAATCTCTATCTCTTTCAAAAAAAGGGTATTTATCCTTCGGTGCTAATTTATATAGTCTAATAGTCAAATGAGGTGAAATTATATTCAATCCGTTTTTTAAATAATCATAGTAAGACATGCTTGATTTTTCACTCAAACCAAAATTGTTTTGTTTGATTGTCATTTATAATTCCCTAGTCCCCAAAAACTATGAGTTGACTAGCATTTCCTCATTGATTCTTAAAAATGTGTTTAACAAGTAACCCACTGCTTCATATGGATCAATATTTGCTGCTGGTCTTCTGTCTTCCAAATAACGATTTTTGGATGAACCTGGAATGCGAATAGATGCGGATCTGTCCATTTCTCCGAAAGTAAAAACATCATAATTGGATGTTTCATTCTTACCAGTTAATCTTTTATCATTTTCAATTCCGTAATAAGAAAACGATTCTTCATGAAATTCTCCCAGCGACGAACAGAGGAAAACCATATAAGAATCATCTGAATTTTTTCTCATTTCCTCAGTAGAAAAATTAATATGCGCACCAGAACCATTCCATTCATCGCCTTCTATTAATTTTGGCGCATACGAAATTGAGAGATTCATTTTTTCTGCAATACGCTGTAGGAAAAATCTAGAATACCATAAATTATCACACACAGACAGAGCATCAGTTTCGCTTAATTGATATTCCCACTGAGATAACATCACCTCTGCGTTGGTTCCTTTTATGCTAACACCAGCGGTGTTGCATGCCATGGCATGTGATTCTGAAACATCTCTCATTTTTGCAACATCTGCTCCGACCCCACAATAATAGTCCCCCTGTGGTCTTGGTTTATTATTTTCCTGCTCTTCCCAACCAAAAGGTTTTCCATTGTTTGGATTAGTAATTATAAATTCTTGTTCTATACCAAACATCGTACCCTTGGAATTATCACTTTTCATAAAATCTCGTAATATTGCTCGTTTATTTGATGAATGTGGTTTATCGTCAGAATCATAAACTTCACACAACACAACAAACGAAGGTGTTCGTGTTCTTTCTGTGGTGTTTGGTACTACTCGCACTGGTTTTAATATCATATCACTTTTATCAACATCTGCTTGTCCTGTGCTAGATCCATCAAAAGACCAACTAGGAAGTGTCTTAAGAAATACATTTTGATTTTCAATGACATTCGTATTAATTTTATCAAAACGAACTTTACTTCTTATTTTTGCAGGTTTGTGACCATCTACCCAAATGTATTCTAATTTCACCAATTGAATTGTTGGTTGTTGTGGATTTTGTGGATTTTGTGGATTTTGTGGTCTTGTCGGATCGACCTTTCTAAAATCTCTAGGCGGTGGGGGTGGCACCTTCTCTCCTTTTGCCCATTTTTCTAGAACGTCTTTTTCCTTGAAGCCACAAACCATATTACCATCCTTTGCGTCAATAAAGAGTGGCGTACCACATTGTGCATTATATTTAGTTTTTACTTCATTTGCTCGTACTTGAGCATCTGGTTTTGTGATATCTAATGTGATAATATTATACCCATCTTTTCTAAGATCTTCAACCACTGTATCTGCCTTTTTACACCAACCACACCGAGGGTTCATGATATAAAGCAGTTCAGTTTTGTCCTTCTTTTTGTCCTTACATTTTTTACAAGCCATTCTATATTTCCTTTATATTTGGTGCAATCATACACTTGACTGTATATTTATATGGAGTTTTCATTTGATTCTGCTAAAGTTGTTCTTCTTCTCAAAGATAATGTGATTCTGAAACTTGTCTGTCATACTATCACTCTTATGACTAATTACGAATATATTAGCACGACTTCCGAAGGTTGTCAAGAGTTTTAGGAACTCTTCTGTGCCAACACCGTCCAGACTAGAATCAAACACCTCATCCAGAATCAACAAGTTGCAATTCACACTATTCTTCAACCGTGCAATCTCTCTCCAGGCTAACAACAACGACAAGTCAATACGCAACCGTTCACCCTCACTAAAACTATGATAAGTAAACTCGTCACGATGGCGACTCTTGATTGTTTCGTTGAAGTTTTCATCCAAGTCAAACTGGCAGAAGAAGTCCATATCTACCAGATACTTGTTGATGAGTTTGTTCATAATCGGCAGGTAGTGTTTGATAATCTTTGCTTTGATGCCACTATCCTTCAACAGAACATTTGCAATCTCGTAGTAGTGTTTGTCCTCTACTCGTTCCTTGCGTTCCTCAACATATCCCTTTCCCTCGCCAATCAGTTCGTTGAGTTCCTTCTTGGACTCCTCTACTTCCGTTCCCTCATCCTGTACTGCTTCAATGCTCTGCTGCATCTTGTCAATGTATTGCTGTGAGGATTTGATCTGCGTCTGCTTCTCGTTGATATGAACCTCAAACCCCTTGATGGTGTTCAGGATGACATTGATGTCACCAAGTCTCTTCTCTGCGTGTTCAATCTTCTCAACCAGATCCCCAATACCCTTCTCAACCTCTTCTCTCTCTTTGGTCTTTTCTTCAAATATGCATTCTTTATGATGCGTCTGGATATCCTGCTTGCACGACGGACAAGTATCGTTCTCCTCATAGAACTTCATACTCTTCTCAATTGTCTTGATCTTTCCCTTGAGTTGAGTTTCTAGTCCTTCCATCTTTAGCAGACTACTCGGCACGGTGTCCTTGTCTTTCACCTGTTCAAGAAGTTGTGTGATGTTCTCTTGATATTTGGCAATGTCGGTTTGGAGTTGAGTGATCTGTTTCTGAGATGTCTCAATTTCATTTTTATAACTTTCTATAGAGTCGGATGATTTTCTCAAAAGTGTTTTTATCAATTTCTCTTTTTCTTCAACTTTGCTCTTGACGATATCAACCTTGTGATCAATGTCCTTGATATATTCTTTTGACATCTGTAACCTTGCACGGACGAGAGTGTTCATTACAGAGAAGACATCAATGTCCAGAAGGTTCTCTACAACAGAACGGCGATCTGCTGCGGTGAGTTTCATAAAAGGGACATAATTGCTGCTGCCCAAAATGACAACTTGACAGAAGGACTTGTAGGACATCTTGAGAATCTGTTCCTCAAGGATCTTCTGGTAATCTTTGGACTTTGCATCCTGCGGGAGAAGTGTTCCGTTCTTGTATATTTCAAACTTCTTTGGTTTGAGGGAACGGAACACTCGGTATTCATCTTTACCGATGGTGAACTCAATCTCCACTTCACAATTCTTCTCATTGATTGAGTTTGGTAATTGCGGGATGTTGATCCCACGGAAGGACTTACCGAACAATGCGAACGTCAGTGCGTCAAGCATTGTGGACTTCCCCGCACCATTCTCACCAGAAACAAGCGTGTTGTTGTGTCGGGTGAGGTCCAGTGTCGTTGCATAGTTGCCTGTTGAAAGGAAATTCTTCCAACTGAGTTTTGAAAACAGGATCATAGAGCAAGACTCTCCATATAGAGTTCCTTGATGATTCGTTTCATCTTGTCTTTATCCTTCACTTCTTCCATTGCATCAACTTCACCATTGATTAGTGTAACAGTGTCCTGTGCTAAGTCAACTATTTCCTCTTCACTCCAATCAGATACAGTCATCTCTTCAACGACTGTAATCTTAGCCACTCCACAATCATAGAGTTTGTCCATAAACCTCTCAAACGAATATGGGTGTTCTTTATGTTCCACAAACAATTTGATATAGGTGTCCTTGAGGTGTTCACAATCAAACCCGTCAGTGTCCATAGGACCGTCCTCGTCGTTATATGTGACGGTGTAGAACATTTTATATGGGTTTGGGATGAATTCTATTTCACGGGTATCTGTGTCCAGAATATGGAAACCCTTTGTTTCGTTTAGGTCGCCAAATGTAATCTGATACTGCGTCCCAAGATAATAGATGTTTCCCTTCTCTTGACGGCAGTGGAAGTGTCCAGTGAGAACCTGCTCGTATCTCTTGAATATATCAGGGTTCATACCATCGTCATACTGGACTCCACGAATAACATCGTATCCTTGCAACTCAAGATGTCCGACAAGGAAAGGTGCATCTGCTGTCTTGATGAACTCCATTGACTG
>CAYVKX010000102.1:0-5644 GCA_964452095.1 uncultured Weeksellaceae bacterium | reverse complement strand
AACTGGTTGAAAAGTATGGTTAATTTGATGTATATGGCACAGTTCCCCAACTAATACCCATTAGTTGGGGAACTGTGCCGTGTCGCTTCTGTTTTTGGAAATGGTGGGTAAGACGGTAGTGTATGGCCTAACAGGAGGGTCGGAGAGAAAAACCGCCAGATTAGGATCGTTTGCATGAAGGGGCATTTATCACAAGAACTCCTTGATTTGTTGGTGTGCTTCCATCCCTGAGGCAATAAAATCACACATCCATGTCAAAATACCTTGCAAGAGACCTCAGAAATTGCTTCCATGTCAATGTGTTGGATGAAAAAGTGAATGTGCGCTTTTGACGAAAGCGGACATTCAACAATCGTTGGTGTGATGTGTTCGTTGGAACGCATGGTTTTGGTGGTTTCAGATGTGAATGCGTGCATTTCACAAAATTTGAACCGTTGAAAGATTGAAAATATTCTTTTGTATTATTGGTTTATGACATACTGAGAAAAGCACGCTTTTGTCAAAAGCGGGTATTTGTTGTGTAACATATTTATTTGTGCCACGTTTAATAGTAGGAGATCGTTGTGGAAGAATATATCATTAAAGAAATTAAATTAATATTGGATGATCCTGATATAACGCTTAATAAAGATTCAGAACTCATCGGTGGAAGTAGTATCCTCGATTCAATGAGCTTAGTGAGTCTCTGTCTTAAGCTTGCTGAAACAGCTGAAGAACAAAGTTTTGAGTTTGATTGGACTTCTGAAGCGGCAATGTCAAGAACACGTAGTATGTTTCGTACTATTGGTGCATTGGCTGAAGAGTTTGAAAATCAGAGAAAAAGCGCATGATTATTGTTTCTGGTGCTTCGCGTGGACTTGGCAAGGCAATTAAAGACCATCTTGTTGCCCAGGGAAGAGAGGTGTACGGTTTGGCGCGGCAAGACGATGTCTCACAAGGTATTTATTGTTGTGATGTTTCCAATTACAAGTCGGTTAAAACAGTTGTGTCTGCCATCAAAAAAGAGAAAAAGAAAGTTTTTGCATTTATTCATGCCGCTGGTATTGCTTCCATGAATTTGGCTGTCATGACACCAGAAAAAGTATCTCGTCACCTTATCGAAACCAACCTTCTTGGTACAATATTTTCAAATCAGTTGTTTGCACCTTTGATTATGAGCACAGGGGGTGGACGTATTATAAATTTTTCTACAATTGCTGTCGCACTTGGCTTAAAAGGAGAATCCATTTATGTTGCATCAAAAGCTGGTGTTGAGGGTTTTACAAGATCTTTTGCAAGGGAAATAGCAGATTTTGGTATTACCGCCAACTGTATTGCACCAGGTCCTATCAAAACTGATTTGCTAACAGGTGTGACCGAACAACAGATTAATAAAATTACTGATCAGCAAATTTTCACAAAAACTTTATACCCAACAGACGTTGTAAATGTCGTAGATATGCTTTTGTCGGAAAACTTAAAACATATATCTGGTCAGGTGTTCCACGTAGGAGGAGTTTAATCAATGAGTGTTTTATCTACGCTTAAAAATCGCTGGGAACATTTAAATAGACCATTTATGATTCGAGAGGACGATGAAATTTTTTTCAATGATATCGTCACCTCAATGAGTGTAGATCTATCTACTATTATGGCTGGAGATGTTGTAGCGTTGATTGGTGATTTTGAGCCAACAACTATATCAACCCTTCTCAGGTTGATTGATTTGAACACGGTTCTTGTCCCATTAACAGTTGAAACAAGTCACGACCATGATTATTTTTTCGAAAGTGCCGGAGTTGATGTTGTTATTGAGGGAACCAGTATTAAACGAATTCGTGAACTCCAGTATGACCATAAACTTCTTAATATCTTACGCCAAGACAACAAACCTGGATTAGTGCTTTTTTCGACTGGTACAACAGGACGACCAAAAGCAATTTTACATGATTTAACGCTGTTTATAAAAAGATTCAAAACACCACGCCCAACACTAAAAACATTAAATTTTTTGCTTTTTGATCACATCGGAGGACTCAACACCCTGTTACATACGCTTTACAATAAAGGAACCATTGTCTCTTGCTCACAACGGACTGTGGGAAATGTGCTCAACATCTGCAAAGAGTATGAGATAGAACTACTTCCAACAACGCCAACCTTTCTGAGAATGCTACTATTAAGTGGATGTATTCCAGATATGATACCTAACTCTCTTAAAATTATTACGTATGGAACAGAACGTATGGACCAAACAACATTAACTAAACTATGTAAATTACTGCCAAATGTTGATTTTCGACAAACCTTTGGCATGTCAGAACTTGGTATTGTACGAGTAAAAAGTGAAAATCGGGACAGCCTTTATATGCGTATAGGTGGTGAAGGTGTTGAAACAAAGATAGTAGACTCGGTGCTCTATATTAAAAGTCATAACCGCATGTTAGGTTATCTTAATGCTGAGACCCCATTCGACTCTGAAGGATGGTATAACACAAAAGATGTTGTTCGATCCAAGGGAGAGCTTATTGAGGTTATAGGCCGTGATTCTGAGGAAATCAATGTTGGTGGGCTTAAATTTATGGCTTCTGAGGTAGAACGTGTAGCTTTGGAGTACCCTGGTATTATTCACGCAAAGGTAGTTGCAAAACCAAACCCTATTACCGGGAACCATGTTGAAATGACGATCCAGCTAGAAGATAATAACTATCTTGACCGTACCGTTTTAGCTAAATATTTCAAGAAAAATCTTCCTTCCCACATGCGGCCCCAAAAAATTGTTTTTGGAGTTATCACTATTGGGCACAGATTTAAAAAGTTATAAGTTTCACAGCTATCATTGTTTTTGGTGAGATATTTTTATCAAATCTTTGGCAACTAGTGGCTTTAATACATCAATTAAATCTAATGCTGGAACTTCAATTATATTTGCAATATCCAGCAGAGAATGATTGCCATCACAGTATGATATAAAATTCATCATTGTTCTAACTTGTGAATTGGCATCTTTTGTACTTATGTTAGGGTAAAGCCCTCGTTTGCCAAGCTGAGGTTCGCCAAGTACAGACGCTTTCAATAAAACATTGTTTTCTATTATGCTAATAGCTTGACACAATGCTTTTAATCCTCCTCCTAACCCATCAGGAGTAATCACATTTAAGTTGTCTAAGGAAGTGTGATATTCAGGATATTGACCATATTTACTTCTCATTATTGTGGCAATTGGCAAGTCTATTCCGGGAGCACAATACTGACGTTCATCACTACCACGATCTAACCAGGTATATCGCTTATATTTGGGATCAATATGCTTGAGAACATGTAATGCTACTTGATCTGACAGTGTATTACCATTTCGTGAAGGAAGATACGAAAAACATCTGTCATCACCTATGCACGTTACATTAAACCCTGCAATAACATGTTGCTTTAGATAATCAAGGTTAGCATTTAGATATACTATTGATCCAATAGTCTCAGGAATAAATACAAATCTATATGTATATTGATAATTTTTTATCGACATCAACCAACGAGCCAATGCTGTGGTCACAACTATCCCTGACAACTCATTATTTGCCATGGATGGATGGCAAATATAAGTCGATATTAGCACCTCCTCTTTACTATTTCCCGGAAGAACAAGATCAGCATAATTCAAAACCCCAGGTTTCAGTTCAGAGTCAATAACAACATGATAAGAACCTGGTTTCAATGTTTTGTGTTGTTCATAACTTAGACAAAAGCCCCAGAATCTTTTGTAGTACGATGTGATATAAGGAATTGCATCTGGCTGGTCTGCCAAGGAGAAGAGATGCTTATTAAGTTCTTCCAAGTTTATCCACTGATCAACCGGTTCCGAATAACCAACTACATGCAGGTTGTTTACATTAAAATCGACAATTTTATGGCCTGATTTATCTTTAATATAAGCATCTCGTATTATCCATTCATTTGGTACGGTCCAATCAAATACATGCGTACCAGATGGTATTTCATGTGTTTTTAGATCTGGTAAATGTTTTTTAATATGTGATAGTGTCTCACGAACTCCTGGACCAGTAAGACTTCTACAAATAGGAAAAAGTTCACAGGCCAAGTTGTAACTAAACTCTCCTGTTATATGATTTATGTATGAATTCTCGAAAAATTTTTTACTTAATATCATACAACAATCCTTCAGCATTACCATTGGTTAATACAGAAGCAACTTCTTCAAATAAATTTTGTGCCGAGATCACTCTCATACCACAGGCATCATATGGTCGAAAACCTGTATAAAGTTTTTTTTCCCATAGAATTTCACCCATTGGATCAAGTTTCGTAAGAACTCCTGCTTTAAGATCACGAACAAACAAGCCAAATGTCTGTGTGGACTCTACACCATCCTCATCGACATATTGACCTGTAAATTGTTTATGGTAACGATATGGCGCATTTAGGCTCTCTTCAACATAATGATAAAAAGTCATGCTGTTTTGATCAGGCAGATCGATCACACCAATTTTTCCATTGAGACGATGTAAAACACCAAAAGGTGAGTCTGAACCATACCCACTAAAATTTTTCAACCCACGAAACGTATCACTGTTTTTTCCAATAACAGCAAATGAATAAATTGGATGTCCTGTACGAACAGCCCCGGGCCAGAAACGTCCTGCTTCTGTAAGTATCCCCATTTGACTTGGTGAATTGCGGATATCAAAGGTGATACCGTTTGGAAAATCAAAATTAAACAAAGGTAAGAGTAATGTACCAGAACTCCCAAGTGCCATCAAGAGGCTTTCTATAATGTTTTCAACTTTGAAATTACTACATAGTTTAACAGATCTAGCCATGGTTCGAAAAAGATTGCTATGCACTAACAAGGTATCACCACTTGTTACTCCAACAGAACGCCAATCATCCGCAAGTTGGTTTACAACGCTCTCAATCATATGTTTCTCCATATAGGCTAAGGTTTGATGATCCTGTACACAATGATTATTTCTGTACTGCTCTGGCAGTTTTCCCCAGCCTCCCATCCAGACCATGAAAGGCACGCTTTCTAGTAAAGCGTGCTTTTCTCGTTGAAAGTTGGTGTTCTGCATCTCAAAAATCCCAATGTCCGCTTTCTGGAAAAGCACACATTCAGCCACATTTCAGGGCAAAAATCTGGCGGTTTTCTCTCCGACCCTTTCGATTCTCCTTTTTTTTAAGATTCCGCTGTTTCCATCAGTTCCGCCTGTGGTACATATAATGGAACTTCTTTAACACTCGACGGACGAACCAACACTTCTGCAGCTTCATCCATACTTATGCCAAGTTCTTTACTAAAATCTTCAACGGTCCCTTGGAACTTATTCGGGTCTTTCTCTGTAAGATCATCAACTTTCATCAGCAGCTCTTGATACAAAGACTCGACTATTCTTAATTCCATTTTAAGTTCTTCAATCTTCTGTTCATTCTCAAGACTTGTATCAAGAGTATCAACAGGGACCATCTTCATCTGTGAAAGGCGCAATTTAATCCCTGCGACTGACTGATCATGTTTCTTTGCAAGGGCGCAAATATCATCATTCAGTTTCTTTTTTGCCACTTCCTTTGCTTCTTTTTGTGCCTTAAGCTTTTTGGCTTTTTCTTCCGCATCTGCAAGTTTATGAGGTTGTTCATCTAAAGCGCCAGA
>CAYVKX010000101.1:0-5984 GCA_964452095.1 uncultured Weeksellaceae bacterium | reverse complement strand
TACTTGCAAAACCATTTTCCTTTGCAGCACAAGCAGTTGCCGCAATATGATTAGAATATGCACCTCCAAAAGTTAGGAGAGTTTTCTTATTTTGCTTTTTCGCTTCTAGTAAATTGTATTTTAACTTATACCATTTATTTCCAGAAACATGCTTATGAGTTTGATCAATTCTCTTAATAAAAAACCGAATTTTCTTTTCTTTTAAAATGGGAAATGATATTTCTTGAGTTTTGATTTGCATCTGGGCAAATATCATAAATAAAATTACTATCTTGCGAAAAAAAGAGTATGAAAGAGTTATTTAAATTAACAACACTAATTAATCTATTACTATTTTATCAATATAGTTTTGGACAAACTCCTAGCTGTTCAACCGTACTGCCTACAACTGTTATTGACCTTACTGGAACACTCCTTACACCAACTACTCCTCTTTCGGATTTTTTTATTGACCATAATGGTAGTGCTACAATAAGTGGGATTTTTTCTTACACTAATGGTTTGGGCGGCACTACAATAAATATTTATCTTGGTGAAAATGCACAAATTGATTTTGATTTAAGTAGTGAGCTTACATTATTAAATGTAAATATTCAAAAATGCCCAAACAATACTATACCTTGGAATAAAATTTATCTTGACAATAGTTCAGAAAAAATAATTACTCAAGGAAATGTAATTATTCAAGATGCAAATATTGGAATACATTCTGAAAATGAAGGGGATTTTGACATTATTAACACTACATTTAAAAACAATTATGTTCATTTTAAAATAGAAAATAGCCCAAACCCTCATAATGGAATAATACAATCAAATCTTTTTACAAATGACGGAAATGGTATAAATAATTTAATTACACGAAAATGTGTTGAAATCAATAATATTGAAAATATTACCATAGGAATACCTATTAACCTTAATGATCCAAATACATTTGAAAATGCAAACTATGGCATTAAAATTGATAAATCTGATGTAAGTGTAATAAGTAATATATTTAGAAATATATTTTCAAACCCTAGTATCAATAATAGTGGAAGTGCAATTCATACAGAAGCTAGTAATAACACAGCATATTCCCTAATTATTGGAGGGCCTAACCAATATTATAAAAATCATATAACTGATTCTGAAAGAGGTGTTTTTGGAAAAAAGGTTATGCAAAATATAAAAGTAACCAATAACTATATCGCTAATATAAAAGATGGTGTATTTTTATCTAAATGTATGAATATTGATATAGCTAACAATGTAATTAGAGATTTTGATAATTCTGGTATTTACAACAAAAATATGCAAGGTGGCACTATTAATATTGATGAAAATATAATTAATTTTGGAAATATTGGCATTAACCTTAAAAACCCTAACCAAAACTACCCTAACACTATAGTAGCAAATAATTTTATGGACAGTATAAGAATTGGGCTAAAAGCTGACTTAGTTAAAACTTTTACAATAATAAATAACAACAATATTAAGTATAGTGAAAGACCTAATCCAATTTTCCCTAATGCACCTTCTGGAGTCGGTAGAGGAATAGATATTACAGAATGTTATAACACTAATATTATATCTAATTATATTGAAGATACCTATAATGGAACAATGTTCCCTAGTACTTTTGGTACTGCAATATTAGCAGAAACTTGTTCTTCATCTGTAATAAAAAGTAATAAATTTGTAGGCGCTAAAAAAGGGCTAGTATTTACACAAAACTATTCAAATATAGAAATAGAATGCAACCGCTTTGAATTTTGTGAAACAGGCGTTTGGTTTAACGGAACGGTTAGTGCTTCTTCTAACCCATTACAAATTGGCTCGCCTGCACAATCATCTGACAATGTTTGGACTTTAGGTACGATACCAGTAGAAATTGAAGGGACATCATGGAATAATACAGGAGTAAATATTGATTGGTATGTAAGAGATATTACTGGATTTCCAGAGTACGACCCTAACCAAACACCATTAACGCCTATTAATTTAGGTGGTGGTAATCTAAATCTTATTTACAATACACCTATAAACACTACCTGTTTTCCTCCAGCACGAAAAGGACTAATAATAAAAAATGAATATCAAGTTTACCCAAACCCTGCTCAAGATTATTTCGTGTTAGAATTGGATAATGTAGAGGGTGAGGAAATATTTATTTTGTACGATATACAAGGGGAAAAAGTATTACAAAACACAGTAATTCCTAATGTTAATCGATTTGACATCAGCCATTTACCAAGCGGATTGTACAACTACACATTAGATATAGGAATTATACAAAAGTTTGGTAAAATCACCATCATTAAATAAATTGAATAATATGAAATTCTATATCTTTATATGCATAATTTCTACACCACTATTAATTGTAGCACAACAAAAAACCCATGTTCCTGATGATAATTTTGAAGATTATTTAGAATATAACGGAATAGGTGACGGTATTTTTGGAAATGATTCTGTGCTTACATCTAATATAGCTAGTGTATTATTTATATATGCAAATAATGAAAACATTTCTGACCTTACTGGAATTAACGATTTTCTTGATTTACAAACATTGTGGATTAATGATAATAATATTAGTAATTTGACAATTAACAATCTTAACGATTTAGATGAGATAGAATGCAATAACAATCAATTAACTTCTATAACACTAAATAATTTACCTAGCTTATCTAGTGTATCTATTGTTGGTAATTCATTAAGCACTTTAGACCTTTCAACTTGTCCAAATTTATCATTTCTCAATTGCGATAATAACCAATTAACTTATTTAGATATATCACAACACCCTTATTTAATGAATTGTTTTTGCAACAATAATATGCTTACATCTATTAATATGCATCCACACCTATCATTATTATATTGCAGCAATAATAATTTAACATCTCTTGTAACTTTTCCTGGGATGAACAATCTAGATTGTAGTAATAATAATCTTTCATTCCTTCAAATTGGCACCCCATATACTTTTGGGAGTATGATCAGTTCAATCAGCACATTAAACAACCCAAACTTATATTGTATTTCTGTTTATGATTCAATTTATTCATCTACAAATTGGATAGGAGCTAATTTTAGTTATGATCCTCAAAATTATTTTTCAACAACTTGTAACTATAATGGTAGTATCGATTGTAATTTGATTAATGTGCAGTTAAGTATTGACACAAACAATAATGATTTGCTTTGCAATGCTACAAATAACATACCTAATTCATTTACTTGGTGGGCTTGGATACATGATGCAAATGGTCAATTTTATGTTTTTTTACCTACTCAATCGACAACTATACCTTTACCTTCTGCAAATCCTAATGATACATTCGAGATTTGTTTAAGCGCTTCAATTCTAGTTCAAAATATAAATTCCAGTCTTAATTGTGTTCATTGTTTCAACCTCATCTTAGGTGATAATAATTATTGGACTATTGATATCTTAACAAATACCTCAACAAATGAACAAATTTTCAATACTAATAAACAACTATTAAAAATAGTAGATGTACTCGGAAGAGAAACTCCTAATAAAAAAAATATCCCGCTATTCTACATTTATAGAGACGGTACTGTAGAAAAGAGAATCTTAATTGAATAATCTTTTCTTTCTTTAAAATCTAATTTGCATTCGGGCAAATATCTTAATTTTGCAGCAAAATGAAGGGCTTTTCAAAAATAGATAAACTAGATAAAGACGAATACTACCATTCTCCTGATGGGTATATCATTTTTACTGAGAAGTATCATTTAAAAAGAGGATACTGTTGCAACAACAATTGCAAGCATTGTCCTTATAAAAAAGAAGATAAAAAGAAACAGAATGACAAATCTTAAACAAGCTATTTTAGCAGGAATTCCATCAGAACTCCCTGCAAAGAAAAATATTAACCCAAATGTTAGCCATACTCCTAATAGAAAGGATATTCTTTTAAAAGAAGAAAAACAACTGGCTATCCGTAATGCTTTGCGTTATTTTCCTGAGCACATGCATACTGTATTAGCTCCTGAATTTGCTGAAGAATTAAAAAATTACGGTAGAATATACATGTATCGTTTTATGCCCAACTATGATATTAAGGCAAGGCATTTAGAAGATTTTCCTCATAAAAGCAAGCAAGCTGCTGCAATACAAATGATGCTCTCTAACAACTTAGATGACGATATCGCTCAACATCCTGAGGAATTGATTACTTATGGAGGGAATGGTGCTGTATTTCAAAACTGGGCACAGTACCTTCTTTGCATGCAATACTTAGCAGAAATGACTGATGAGCAAACCTTAGTTTTATATTCTGGTCATCCTATGGGACTTTTTCCTTCACATAAAGATGCTCCTAGAGTTGTAGTAACAAATGGAATGATGATTCCTAACTACTCTAAGCCTGATGATTGGGAGAAATTCAATGCCTTAGGCGTTACTCAATACGGACAAATGACAGCAGGAAGTTTTATGTATATCGGACCTCAAGGAATTGTACACGGAACAACTATCACTGTATTGAATGCAGCAAGAAAAATTGATCCAAAAGCAGAAGATTTAAGTGGTAAAATATTCATTACTGCAGGATTAGGAGGAATGTCTGGCGCTCAGCCAAAAGCTGGAGTTATTGCTAAAGGAGTTTGTATAGTTGCAGAAGTAAATCCACAAGCTACTTACAAAAGACACGAACAAGGTTGGGTGGATGAAGTATTTACTGATTTAGACAAATTACTAGATAGAGCAATAGAAGCAAAGGAGAATAAAGAAGCTGTTTCTATTGCTTATGAAGGTAATATAGTTGACCTATGGGAAAGAGTTGTAGAAAAAAATATTCATATTGAAATAGGCTCTGATCAAACTTCTTTACACAATCCATGGGCTGGTGGCTACTACCCAGTAGGAATGAGTTATGAAGATGCCAATGAAATGATGGCAGAAAACCCTGAGCAATTTAAGGAGGAAGTACAAAAAACATTAGTAAGACATACCAATGCAATTAATACTTTAGCTGAAAGAGGAATGTATTTCTTTGATTATGGAAATGCTTTTTTACTAGAAGCTAGCCGTGCAGGAGCTGATATTTTAAAACCTAATGGAGATTTTAAATATGCTTCTTATGTTCAAGATATAATGGGACCAATGTGCTTTGATTATGGGTTTGGTCCTTTCAGGTGGGTATGTGCATCAAATGACGCAAAAGATTTAGCAATTACTGACAAGATAGCTGCTGATGTTCTGGAAGAATTGATGAAAGAAGCTCCAGAGGAGATTAAACTACAAATGAGTGACAATATCAATTGGATAAAAGCAGCAGGGGAAAATAAGATGGTAGTTGGTTCACAAGCCCGTATTTTATATGCTGATGCTGAAGGTAGAATGAAAATTGCTGAGGCTTTTAATAATGCAATTGCTGATGGCACACTTTCTGCTCCTGTAGTTTTAGGTCGTGATCATCATGATGTATCAGGAACGGATTCTCCATACAGAGAAACATCCAATATTTATGACGGATCACAATTTACTGCTGATATGGCTATCCATAATGTTATTGGCGATAGCTTTAGAGGTGCTACTTGGGTATCTATCCATAATGGTGGTGGTGTTGGTTGGGGTGAAGTAATTAATGGTGGTTTTGGAATGCTTTTGGATGGAACAGCTGATGCAGACAGAAGATTAAAATCTATGCTATTCTGGGATGTTAATAATGGGATATCTAGAAGAAGTTGGGCAAGAAACAAAGAAGCCAACTTTGCAATAAAAAGAGCAATGGAAATGAATTCTGACTTAAAAGTTACTATACCAAATACTGCTGATGATGATTTGATAAATGGATTGGATTTGTAACTTGAACAAGTAAGATTTCCAAAATAGTTATTTCACAAAGTTAATTATCACTTTATTTTTGCTGAAAATTATTCGTAAAAATCAAATTAAAAAAAAGGTTCAAGATAACTTAAGAGGGTTATCTCTTATTAATTTTAAGGTGCTAATA
>CAYVKX010000100.1:0-6074 GCA_964452095.1 uncultured Weeksellaceae bacterium | reverse complement strand
GTCGGGGTAGCAGGAATTGGTAATTGCTGACTATCATTGGTTTGTGCATTTTTTAAATCAGCACGCAATAATTTATTGTACATAAATAGTTGCATTTTTGTAGGGTTAAAAACCACATCAAAAGCTTTTGCTATCTTAAAATCTTCATCATACAATAAAGTAAATTCAGCTTTTGTTTTCTTTTGAGTTTTTTGTAAAAACTCTGATTTTTCTGGAGAAATAGCCACAACAGTCGCCCCTTTTTCATAAATTAATTCTAAACTATCTTGTAAATTACTAAGATGTTTATTGCAAATTGGACACCATTGTCCTCTGTAAAAAATAATAACCACAGCTCCTTTTTGCAATTCTTGTTCAAATGAAAAATGTTTCCCATTTTGGTCTGTTGCTGTAAAGAGAGGTGAATTTTCACCTACCTCCAGTCCTTTTAAATCTTTCGCATTTTGTGACATAATAAAGTTGTTATTTAAGGTTAGTAATAAAATAAGTATAATATTTTTCATAAGTTAATAAATAATTAATTTTTCGATTATTTTTTGTTTGTCTATTTCTATAATATAAATTCCGTAATTTTATTGTTGAGAATAGAAAAAAGCCAAGTTTTAGCACTGCTATTTTCTTTAAAATTATGAATGGATTTTAGTGCTGAGAAAAAAGTTTCTTGCACTAAATCCTCTGCTAATTCTTTCTTGGATATTTTGTAATAAGCCCAATTATATAAGTCATCACTATATTGTTTTACCCAATCTGAAATTTCACTCATTTAAAGAATTTTAAAGAATGGTAAAGTTATAAACTTAAAGGAACTAAAGCTGCAAATCAGTTCTAATATCCTTATCGGATAATATTGATATAGCCAGCATCTTGGTGTTTCCATCCTTCAAAATCTTTGAAGTAAATTTTGTAAACATAAGTTCCCATTGGGAGTTCTTTGCCACTTTCCCAGTGGTTTCCGTCCCAACCATTTTCGCAATCCAAATCATAGATATTGGTAGTAGAATAAATCATTTCTTCAAAACGATTGAAAATTTGGAAGCTAAATGTTTCCTCTCTTATAGCGTGATAATTGATGCAGAATTTATCATTTATTCCGTCCAAATCTGGCGTAAAACTATTTGGGATATAAAGCCAATATTCATCCTTTACCCAAAGTTGGCTAAAGGTAGTGTCAGTACAATTATTTTTCCCTTCTACCATCAAAGTAATTTGGTAAACTCCCACAGAATCAGGATAGGTATGATAAGGATTGTAAATCAAACTATCAAAGGAGTTGTCTCCAAAATTCCAATGCCAATTCGCAATCCCGGTGGTATCTGCAATAAAATGGGCTTCCGGATTTAGAATAGAAATTTCCTCACTAGGACTTATTCTAAATTGAGAATTTGGAGGAATATTTTCAACAACATAAGCAGAGCCAGAAGTTACACCAATTCCTGTTGCATCTGCATAAGATTGAAGGGTGTAAGCCCCTGCCACATCTGTAGAAATAATATAAGGGTTATCAGAAGTTATAATAGTGTTTTGAGCAATGCCATCAATTTCATACACAAAAGTAAATGGAGATATTCCATTAAAATTAACAGAAATTTCTGCCGTTTTATTTTCATTAGCACAAAGGGTATCTCCACCTCCAATAAAAGAAGTAATAGTTGGTTTTAGCAAAGTATGCAAACGAATAGTATCAGTATAATTAGCATAAAAACTCACTTGCTGTGTATTGGTGTTTGGCAGAATTATACTGCTATCTGCCTCCCAATAATCGAAATAATATAGAGGATCAATAGTTGGGTTGAGCAAAACTGTATCTCCAAGCACATAAGTTTCAGTGCTTGGGAAAGCATTCAAAATAGTTCCGCCAGCATCAATAGTTGAATTTGTTCCAGTTGGCATTACCATATACACAATATCTTTATACTCCACAGGAGGAATAAAATGAGCGGTAACGGTAACATCTCCTAATAAATTTAAAGCTAAAGTATCTACTATGGAATCAAAAATATAGGTGTTAGTTGGTGCTATTTCCCACCAATAAAATGTGCCACTTTTCACATCAAATGGCAAAGTAACCCCGCCAAAATACTGCCCTGTCCAACCAGAATTATTTTGATCAATAGTAATCCCACTCATTTTCACCTCTCCAATTCCATCAATAATTACAGTTACATTATAAGGTCCAGAAAGTTGTGGATAACAAGGGTTCACAAAAGAAGCGTTTATTGTACTGCATCTTTGGTTGATAAAATCTCTTAAATCTTGTACATTTTGTTGCCAATCGGCATAAGTTCCTCCTCCCCATTTGTTTATTTGTCCTGGCATTTCAGGGTCAATAATATTTATCATACTATCTAAAAACGAAATCATATAAGAACAAGAGAAATAAGTGTTAGACATATCCGACCACCGATTAATATAGTTGTCAAAAAACTCTTGGTTGGTAAGCATTTCATTCCAAATTGGAACATGCCCTTGATTTCCAGGATCATTCAAACTACTAGGATCGCAAGGATCGGCAGCAGGAGTAGTATTTGGCACACCAGTATAATTAATGTAATGCCCAAAAGTAGCATCCATATCCCAAAGAGAGTAGCGCCATTTTTTCTTATCTCCATTAGGATCCATTCCTCTCCACCAAGATGTGTTCCAATTGAGCCAATCCATACAAACTGTGTACATATTTAGCAGAAAATAATCGATCAAACTTCCTGTGTTGTATTGGCTTTTTGCCTGATTGTAATTCGCTTGAACCGACATAGGATTACTTAACACAAAATTTTTGAAAGTATCCCAATCGTTTTGGGCTGCTGGGCCACCATATTCTGACCAAGTTGCCCCCCAAGTTTTTAAGTATTGTAAGTTGTTTTTATCCTGATCGTAATAATAATCGGTAAAATCATGGTCATCTACTTTTTCTCTTAATTCATAAACTCCCCAATAATCCCCATTCAGATAAACAATGCAGGGAGCATAAGAGCGTTCATCCATTCTTAAATCAGCTGCTTGTGAAAGGGCATGCACATAACCATCTCTAATATGAGCCCCATCCTCAAAAGAAAAATTATCATTTGCGGCAGCTTTTAAGATTATTCTTTGATACTTATCTCGGCTTTTATTTGGAAAAATCTGATCTTGAATGGCGTAATTATATCCGAATTGATCTCTAGCAATAAAATCAAATCCTCTTTGGTTATAAAACCAAGAATCATTCCCGTGCTTGTTAAATTCTCCTGTGGTTTCATCAATTAATTGTCCGTTAGCCCCAAAATATTCAAAAGTTCCTTGAGGGTCAAGCGACCCATTACCATTAAGTAAATTATCTACTTGATCGCCTGCAATTGATACTATTGGAATAGTGTGCGTACTATTAATAAAGTAAGTATTATAAGTAATAAAACTTTGAGGGATATTGACATTTGAGCTATAAGCCACTGCCTTTACTACTTGGGTAGAGGCAACCGTAATCGGACCGATATATTGAGTGGCGGTATTATCAGGATAATCTCCATTTATGGTATAATAAATCGTGATATTTGGATCGGGGGAAGTAATGCTCAGGTTGATAGATGCCGGATAATAGCCAGAAGTTTGAGAAAATACTGGAGTAGTAGCGTATTCCTGCATTGCTCCAGTATTATTTGCACCAGGAGTTGGAGTTTGAAAAACACTCCATGTATTCAGCCCATTTGTTGTTCTTCCTCTACTATCTCCTTTTTGGTTAGGAATCACTGTTAAAGAATCGATAACTGTTGTACCACTATTATCGGTAAGAATTATTTTTTCGTTTCCTTTAGTTTGTGTGAGCTTGAAATTTGTGTGTGCATTTGCGCCTATCAATTCATCCCTTCCAGAACAATAAACCAATACAGCATTTCCGGCAGGAACAATAAAAGAAGATGGAAACTGCCATTTTGTAAGATTTGTAGCTTTATCTGATAAATACCAACCACTTAAATCTACATTAGCCCCTGTTGTATTATAGATTTCAATCCAATCTTCATATTCTCCATAATTATCTTGAAAATTATCATAATTAGCAGCTGAATATTCATTGATTACTACTTGGCTTTTTGCAGAAAAGAAGCATCCGAAAAGAAAAATCAGCAGTAAAATTTTATATTTATTAGAAAAATTCATCTTGCAAAGATAAACAAAAATGCTAAATGTAATACAATCAGAAAGGAAAGGGGTTTCAATCTTACGCACCCAAAAATGGGATTAGCATAACCTTCAGAATTTAATATTCAAAAATTTATGTTATTTTGCAACTCCAAAACAACAACTAAATTTGAAAACTATCGATTTTATTATACCGCTTGCTTGGCCAGAAGTAATGGTAGAATCAGCTGGCGGCTGGTACGATTTTGTAACCAATATTTTTGGCATTACCAAAAATGGGAAATATCGTGCTGGGCATTCGGCTATTTTGCTTGTAAATGGTGAAAATGGGAAGGTTCATTTTTTTGATTTTGGCAGGTATCATACCCCAAAAGGATGTGGAAGAGTAAGAAACGAGCATACCGACCATGAACTAAAAATGCAAACAATTGCAAATTTTAAGGGAGATAGTATTATAAATATTCAGGATATTCTTTCAGAGATTTCCAGCAATAAATCCAATCATGGAGAAGGAAAAATGTATGCCTCCATTTTAGCAGGAGTAGATTTTGAAAAAGGATATGATTTTGCCAAGAAAATGCAAAATAAAGGAATGATTTCTTACGGACCATTTATTCGCCCAGGAACAAATTGTTCTCGCTTTGTTGCCTCTGTAATGCAAAAAGCAAACCCTTCATTGATAAAAAATTTACGCCTAAAATATCCTTTCTGTATCTCTCCATCTCCAAAAAGAAATGTTGGAATTGCAAACCCTAGCTATTTTATTGTGGACGATAGAAGTTGTGAGGAAATAAATAGAAGTGCCATAAAAGCATACCTTAAAAGTATAGAAAAATGAGAGGAAAAATAATAGCACCAATAAAAAATAATAAGATTCCTTCTCTGGCTCAGTGGCTTGGTGGAATTGGGGCTGGCTCTTGGTTTTGCCTTGAAAAAAAAGATAAAAACTACCAAATAAGTAGATTTTCAGAAGATGGCGATTTGGAATGTTCTGGGATTTTTACAACTGAAAAAAAGGGTTTTGAGATTAATTTAGAATATCAATTTACTTATTTATCGCATTGTCAGCAGTGCACAATTATTCAAAACAGAACTAAATATAAATTTAAACTAATAGAAAATGACAATTAAAATGTATGGAGCCGATTGGTGTCCAGATTGTGTAAATGCAAAGCGATTTTTAGAATCAAAAGGAGTTGAATTTGAATACATTATAATTACTGATAATCCTGAAGCAATAACTTATGTAGAAAAAATAAATGATGGCAGAAGAGTGATTCCTACACTAGAAATTGATGGAGTAGCATATTCAAATCCAGGAATTAGCAAATTAATGAAAATAATAGAGAATAAAGATTAATTTTGCACTTCCAAAACTAACCCTATGAGTGATGCCATAAAGCACGAATGTGGAGTAGCAATGCTCCGATTACTTAAACCATTAGGGTTTTATCAAAAGAAATACGGAACATCATTATACGGATTGAACAAGATGTATTTGTTGATGGAAAAGCAACATAATAGAGGGCAAGATGGAGTAGGACTAGCTAATGTAAAGCTAGATGTAGAAGCTGGGAAAAGATACATCAGTAGAAAAAGATCGGTTGCTACAAACCCAATACAAGATGTATTTAAACAAGTAAACAGAAGGTTTGTTGAGCTTGAACAAAATGATCCAGAAAAATTAAAAGACCCAAACTGGATGAAAGATAATTTGCCATTTACTGGAGAGTTATTTTTAGGGCATTTAAGGTATGGTACTTTTGGAGGAAATACGATTGAACAATGCCACCCATTTTTAAGACAAAATAACTGGAAGACTAGAAACTTAGTGCTTGCAGGAAATTTTAATATGACAAATGTTGATGAACTTTTTCAGCAGTTAGTGGATTTAGGACAGCACCCTAAACAAATGGCAGATACAGTAACTATTCTTGAAAAGATTGGCCATTTTTTAGATG
>CAYVKX010000099.1:0-6136 GCA_964452095.1 uncultured Weeksellaceae bacterium | reverse complement strand
AAGAATTGAAAAATGATATTTGGATTGAAACAGAAATTAAATTCTATAAAGATTGCATTAAAGAAAAATATATAAATTTTGATAATCTTTATGATGATGTAATAATAAAGCAAAAAGAAATTACAGGATTTAATATTGTGTTGATAAAGGATTTCAAAGGTAATTTTTCTAGTAGAAAGAAATTTGTGGAATTAATAGAAAAAATGATTTTAGATTATTATGAAGGAATTGTACAGCATTTAAAAAATTGGAATCCTCCAGCTCCTAAAGTTAAGAATGAGAGTAAGGAGGTTACAAAGGTTAAAAATTAAACCTCTTTATGCCTAAAACAATCTGTGGTATGGTCATTAACCATTCCCATGGCTTGCATGTGAGCGTAAACAATAGTTGATCCTACAAACTTAAATCCTCTACTTTTTAGGTCCTTACTTATTTTATCGGATAAAGGCGTATTGGCAGGCATTTCACTCATGCTCGTAAAGTTATTTTGTATAGGTTTTCCATCTACAAAATTCCAAAGGTATTTACTAAACGAGCCAAATTCTTTTTGCACTTCCATAAAAGCAATGGCATTTGTTTTGGCTGCTTTTATTTTTAAAGTATTTCTTATAATTCCAGCATCTAGTTTTAATGCTACTAGTTTTTCATCAGAATAATTTGAAATTTTTTGGTAGTCAAAGTTATCAAAAGCAGTACGGAAACTTTCTCTTCTTCTTAGGATAGTTATCCAACTTAATCCTGCTTGAAAGGTTTCTAAGAGTAGAAATTCAAAGATTTTGGCATCTTCATAAACAGGTACACCCCATTCTTTGTCATGATACTCAATATACAAAGCATCATCTTTAGGCCAATTGCACCTTTTTATTTCCCGTGACATTTTTTGTATTTCTTACCCGATCCGCATGGGCATGGCTCATTCCTTCCAACTTTTTGCTCTACTCTTACGGGTTGTGTTTTTTGTGGAGGTGGAGGCGGTTGATTTTGGTTTTGAGGATCTCTACTTGGAGTAGCCATTTCTGGGCGACTTGTTTGTAAATTGCTTTGCGTTTGTCTTCTTTCCTCTTGCACATTGGATTGAGTTGGTAAGCCAGCTTTTAAAAGGAAGGAAACAATTTCCTTATTCACTTTATCAATAAATACTTTAAACAAATTGAAAGATTCAAATTTATAAATAAGCAAGGGGTCTTTTTGCTCATATACTGCATTTTGTACCGATTGCTTGAGCTCATCCATTTCTCTTAAATGCTCTTTCCATGTATCATCAATTATGGCGAGTGTTACACTTTTTTCAATAGCTAATGCAATGTTTCTTCCTTCTTGTTCTACCGATTCTTTTAGGTTGGTAACCACTTGCAAAGTTTTCATTCCATCAGTAAATGGAATTACAATATTCTCATAAGTAGCCGATTGATTCTCATATACATCTTTGATTATGGGATAAGCTTTCTCGGCAATATTTCCTGATTTTAACTGATAGTTTTTGTAACAAGATTGGTAGGTTTTTTCTACAATTTCATGCATATGCAAATCCTGAAACTCCTTTTCAGAAACAGGACTTTCACTCGCCAAAAAGCGAATTAAATCCAATTTGAAATTTTCATAATCTTTAGCTTCATGAGTTTGCGTAACAATGCTTGTGCAAGTATCATAAATCATGTTAGAAATATCTAAAGAAAGTCTGTCGCCATGAAGCGCGTGCCGTCTTTTTTTGTAAATCACTTCCCTTTGCTGATTCATTACATCATCATATTCCAACAATCTTTTTCTGATTCCAAAATTATTTTCTTCTACTTTTTTCTGGGCTCTTTCAATGGATTTACTCACCATAGAATGTTGGATAACTTCTCCTTCTTCTAATCCCATTCTGTCCATCAATTTTGCAATTCTTTCCGAGCCAAAAAGTCGCATCAAATTATCTTCTAAGGAAACAAAAAACTGAGAAGAACCAGGATCTCCTTGCCTACCAGACCGACCTCTAAGCTGTCTATCTACCCTTCTTGAATCGTGCCTTTCTGTTCCTAAAATTGCCAAACCGCCCGCCTGTTTCACTTCATCTGAGAGCTTAATATCCGTTCCTCTACCAGCCATATTAGTAGCAATAGTTACCACAGATGCTTTACCGGCTTCTGCTACAATATCCGCTTCTCTTTGGTGGAGTTTTGCATTAAGCACATTGTGTTTGATATTTCTCATTTTAAGTGTTCTACTTAAAAGTTCTGAAATTTCAACTGATGTAGTTCCAACCAATATAGGCCTTCCCGCTTTTGTTAAAGTATCTATTTCTTCAATTACGGCATTGTATTTTTCTCTATTTGTTTTGAAAACCAAATCATCTTTATCATCTCGCACAATTGGGCGATTAGTTGGGATTACTACTACATCCAGTTCATAAATTTCCCAAAATTCTCCCGCTTCAGTTTCAGCAGTTCCCGTCATCCCAGAAAGTTTGTTGTACATTCTGAAATAATTTTGAAGCGTTATGGTAGCATAAGTTTGGGTAGCTTCTTCAATTTTCACATTTTCTTTTGCCTCAATTGCTTGGTGCAAACCATCAGAATATCTTCTTCCTTCCATGATACGACCAGTTTGCTCATCTACAATTTTCACCTTATTATCCATCACCACATATTCAACATCTTTTTCAAAGAGGGTGTATGCTTTTAAAAGTTGATTTACTGTATGAATCCTTTCACTTTTAATGGCAAAATCTCTTAAAAGCTCTTCTTTTTTGCTTGCTTTTTTCTTATCAGAAAGATCGGCTTTTTCTAGTTCTGCAATTTCTACTCCAACATCTGGCATTACAAAGAAATTCTTATCCTCAATCTCTGTTGTCATTAGCTCAATTCCTTTTTCGGTAAGCTCAATAGTATTTTGTTTTTCATCAATTACAAAGAAAAGTTCCTCATCAACAATATGCATTTCTTTGCTTTGGTCCTGCATGTAAAAATTCTCTGTTTTTTGCAGTTGGGCTTTCACCCCATCCTCACTCAAGAATTTGATTAGTGCTTTGTTTCTTGGCAAACCTCTGTAAGCCATCAATAATTTAAAGCCGGCATCATCAGTGTTTCCCTCTGCAAACAATTTTTTAGAATCAGAAATTACAGTAGTTACAAACTTTTTTTGCACTGTAACCAATCTCTCTAATTTATGCTTTAACTCATTGTATTCATGTACATCTCCTTTCGGAATTGGGCCGGAAATAATAAGTGGCGTTCTAGCATCATCCACTAGTACAGAATCTACCTCATCAACAATAGTATAGTGGTGTTTTCTTTGCACCAAATCATTCTGACGCCTTGCCATATTATCACGCAAATAATCAAAGCCAAATTCGTTATTTGTTCCATAGGTAATATCAGATAAATACGCTTTTTTTCTTTCATCAGAATTGGGTTGATGATTATCAATACAATCGATACTCAAGCCATGGAATTGAAAAATTGGTCCCATCCACTCGGCATCCCTTTTTGCCAAATAATTATTTACCGTTACTAGATGAACGCCCAAACCAGTTAGTGCATTTAAATAAACTGGCAAAGTAGCCACCAAGGTTTTCCCTTCCCCAGTAGCCATTTCCGCAATTTTCCCTTGATGAAGCACAACTCCACCAATTAGCTGCACATCATAATGAATCATATCCCAAACTATTTCACTTCCGGCAGCCAACCAAGAATTTTTGTAAATAGCATTTTCCCCATCAATACTTACAAAATCTTTATTTGCTGCTAAATATTTATCGAAATCAGTAGCAGAAACAGTAATGGTATTATTATTTGCAAACCTAGTTGCCGTTTCTTTTATCACCGCAAATGCAGTAGGCAAAATTTCATTTAGTGTAACTTCAATTTTTGCAATTATGCTTTTTTCAATTTCATCAATCTCATTGTATATTTCTTCCTTTTGATGAATATCAACCTCTTTGTTTTCTTTTAAAGAGTTGATTTTCTCTTTTTCAGGGCGGATACTTTCCTGAATTATTGATTTTAATTCGCTAGTTTTTTCTCGCAACTCATCATTACTGAGCGATTTTATTTTCTCATGTTCGTCATGAATTTGCTGAATAATTGGCTCAATACTTTTAATATCTTTATCGTATTTGTTGCCGAAAAGTTTTGTAACCAAATTAAAAATGCCTGCCATAAAATTTTATTTCGAAAGGGACAAAGGTACTCTTAAAAGAAGATATTACAAAACAATAAAGAGAGTGTTTTTAATACTCATCTTCATTAAAAAAGAAATCATCTTTTGTAGGGTAGTCGGGCCAAATTTCTTCTATCGATTCGTATATTTCTGCTTCAATACTTAACTCTTGTAGGTTTTCAACTACTTCCAATGGCGCTCCTGAACGGATAGCAAAATCGATTAATTCATCTTTTGTTGCTGGCCAAGGGGCGTCTTCTAATTTTGATGCTAACTCTAATGTCCAATACATAATTTTGCTTTATTTGATTTTGCAAAAGTAATTTTTTTACTGAATTAACAAAATTTACTTCCAAGTATTTTCTTTTCCATTATTTTCTTGTAGAATTAACCTAGAAAGAACAAATAAATAATCGGATAATCTATTGAGGTACCCCAAGCAAGTAGCATTAATTTCTACTGAATTGCTTAATTCTACCACTCTTCTTTCCGCTCTTCTGCAAACGGTTCGGGAAATATGGCAAAGAGAAGAAATAATATGCCCAGAGGGAAGAATAAAATCTTTTAAGGGTGGTAATCCGCTCTCCATTTTATCAATTTCATTTTCTAAAAGCTGAATATCACTTTTAGTAATTTCAAGCAAGTTGATTTTTTCTTTTTCTCCATCAAAGGATAAAATGCTTCCCAAATTAAAAAGCTGCTTTTGAATTTTCAGTAAAACTGCTTTATGATTTTCGCTTATTTCTTGGTCGTGAAGATGTCCAATATAGGCATTAAGCTCATCTACTGTTCCATAAGCTTCTATGCGAATATTGTCTTTTCTTACTCTTGTTCCTCCAAATAATGAAGTCCCTCCTTTGTCTCCCTTTTTAGTATAGATTTTCATATTACAAAGGTAAAATTAAAAATTTAAAAGCGAATTGTAAAATTCTCTTTGCTTAATTCTGATTTGATAAAAACAATTCCCACAAAAAACAAATCGATTGTGAGAGTGGTTTTTTTGTGCGCTTTAATGTACTCCCAAGCATTCTCCATTCCCTTACTCCAATGAATATCATCAAAAATAAAAATGGAATCATTATTAGCGTATTTCAAAATTTCTTCAAAATAAGTAATAGTGGGATTTTCTTGGTGGTTGCCATCAATAAAAGCTAAATCAATATTTTTTATTTCTTCTAATTTAGGAGTTAAAGTTTTCTTAAAATCTCCAACAGAAATATCGATATTTTCTAAATTAAGTTTTTTAAAGTTTTCTTTAGCAATAGCAGCTGTTTTGGGGCAGCCCTCAAAAGTATATACCTTTGAATTAGAATTTGCTTTTGCTAAATAGCAGGCACTTACCCCTAAAGAAGTGCCAAGCTCTATTATATTTTGAGGATTGTAAAATTTACAAATTCGATAAAGCAACTGTCCAAATTTTGCATTTTTAGCAGAATTTTTAGCCACATCTTTTACCTTTCTTTGTTTTTGATTATTGATGCTACTCCCAGCTCCAAAATCAGTAATTTGAATAATTTTCTCTGAGTAACACAGTTCTTTTCTTAAGAGTTCAATTTGCTTGCAATTTTCATCTACCTCTTTTTTGTTTAACACTTTAGTAATAAAGGAAAATAAAAAAGGGGCTTGAGCAGAATGCTTTCCTTTTGCAGAAAGTAAATACTTAAAATACCGAAAAATAAGTTGTAGCTTTTTCATGAGGGGCAAAAATAGCAATTAGCTGTTAGTAATTAGCTTTTGGTAGTTAGCTTTTTATTTTTCCCATCAGCAGCACCTCAAATTAATACATTGTTCAATTGCTAATGCTGATATGAAAGTAATAGGTAAAAGAAAAACTAATTGTCTTTGCAATTTTTAATAATAAACAGAAAAAGAACTTCCGTATTGCTTAAAAAGGTGTTTGAAAAACAAAGAAACTCCCAACAGCAATGTTGGGAGTTTCTTTTTGTCTTGTCCTGAAATAGGTTTACACTAAAAAACCTAAGAAATGGAAACAAAT
>CAYVKX010000098.1:0-6638 GCA_964452095.1 uncultured Weeksellaceae bacterium | reverse complement strand
ATCCATCAAGAGATGTTTTCAATGTGAGTTTCATTTCAGAAGAAATTCAAAGCTTAGAAGTAAGAGTAGTAAACTTATTAGGAGAAGTAATCTTTATTGAAAACAAGAAGGAATTTGTTGGGCAGTACACCAAGCAATTTGACTTAGCAACTTTCCCTAAAGGAGTTTACATGTTAGAGATTGAAACTGAAAGTGGAGTGGTAAATAAGAAACTTATCTTGCAGTAAGTTTAAAGTGACTAGGCACTAGTGAAAAGCAACTAGTTTAACAGATTAAAAGGAGCAGATTTTCTGCTCCTTTTTTAATATAAACTAAAAAATTATCTATTAAAACCTTTCCTTATTTGAGAAATGGAAATCAGCTTCTATTCGAGCATTCTCATCAGAATCAGAACCATGAACAGCATTTTCTGAAAGTGAGGTTGCATAAATCTTTCTAATAGTTCCTTCAGCAGCATCAGCAGGATTAGTTGCACCAATTAATGTTCTGAAATCAGCTACAGCATTATCTTTTTCTAGGATGGCCGCAATAATTGGTCCTCCACTCATATACTCCACTAATTCTCCATAAAATGGTCTTTCTTTGTGAACTGCATAGAATTCACCAGCTCTTTCTTTAGACAATTGTACTTTTTTCATAGCTACAATTCTAAACCCACCTTTTTCTATCATATTTAAGATACCGCCAATATTATTAGCTGCTACAGCCTCTGGCTTAATCATTGTAAAAGTTATGTTACTCATTTTTGTATTTTTTAAGGATTATTAAAACGGCTGCAAAACTATGAAAATATACTATTGTAAATTAAATTCTTTATTCTTATTTTAAGAAAAGTTACTGAAACCTTTCTGCCACCTTTTTGTCGCTTGTCCCATCAGAATAATCGTAAAACCCAACTCCAGATTTTACTCCCAAATTACCACTATTTACCATATCGATAAGCAATGGGCAAGGAGTATATTTTTTATCTTCAAATCCTTTGTGCATTACTTCAAGTATTGAAAGGCAAACATCTAAACCGATAAAATCAGCCAAATGCAAAGGTCCCATTGGGTGCGACATTCCAAGTATCATTACTGTATCAATCCCTTCTACTGATGATACATTTTCGTGCAATGTGTAAATTGCCTCATTAATCATTGGCATCAAAATTCTATTTGCAACAAAACCTGGTGCATCATTCACTTCCACTGGTATTTTTCCTAAATCTTTACTCATCTGCATTATTAAGGAAGTTACATTATCAGAGGTTTCTTTTCCTCTAATTACTTCTACTAATTTCATAATCGGCACAGGGTTCATAAAGTGCATTCCAATTACTTTTTCTGCCCTATTAGTAACTGCTGCAATTTCTGTTATAGAAATAGAGGAAGTGTTACTCGCCAAAATAGTATTAGTATTACAAATCTCGTCCAATTGCTTAAATATTTTGAGTTTCAAATCTACATTTTCGGTGGCTGCTTCTACTACCAAATCAGCATTTTTCACTCCCTCAGGAATGTCGGTGTAAGTAGTTAGGTTAGAGAGAGTCTGCATCTTTTCTTCCTTACTAATTTTTTCTTTTTTCACCATTCTATCTAGATTCTTTTCTATGGTAGCAATGGCTTTTGCAAGTGCCTCTGCCGAAATATCTACTAAACTTACATTAAAATCTTTTTGAGCAAAAGTGTGGGCAATTCCATTTCCCATTGTTCCTGCTCCTATTACGCTTATGTTTTTCATTTTTTTATTTTGGTTTTGCTATTAGTTATTGGCTTTTTGCTAGTAGCTGGTTCTTATTTCAGTCGTTACTTCCTTTTCTCTTTGTTCTTTGTTCTGTTCTATGTGGACTACCTACTTTTTACTGACTACTGAATTCTGTATTTTCATCATCAAATTAACTCATTAAATTATTTTCCTCTTCCTTGCAGAACTATCAGTACTGTATAAATCAAAATTTTAAGGTCCAAAGTAAAGGATATATTTTCTATATATAATATGTCGTATTTCATTCTTTCTATCATTTCATCTACATTTTCGGCATAGCCAAATTTCACCATTCCCCAGGATGTAATTCCTGGTTTTACTTTATGCAGATGATGATAATGAGGTGCCTTTTCTGCAATCAAATCAATAAAGTGTTGTCGTTCAGGTCTGGGGCCGACAATCGACATTTCACCAATCAATACATTGTAAAACTGAGGGAGTTCATCTAACCTTATTTTTCTCATTATTTTTCCCCAAGGAGTAATCCTTTTATCATTATCAGAGGAAAGTTGAGGCCCATTAGTTTCTGCATTTTCGTACATAGAACGAAACTTTATAATATTGAACTTTTTCCCTTGTAATCCTACTCTTTCTTGCTTAAAAAATATTTTTCCAGAGGAAGAAAGTTTTACTAAAATAGCAGTTATTAAATACAATGGAAGAAGTAAAATAATGATAAATAAAGAAATACTTACATCAAAGAATCGTTTTAAGAACCAATGCCAAGTTGGCATCAAGTCATGCTCAACCTCAATAAGTGCTGTACCAAAAATAGTACTCATTTTTACCTTTCCAGAAATAATATCGCACATATCCGGCAACATTTTTAAATAAACTTCTGTTCCTTCCAAAAGGTCAATTATTTCCTCAATTTTATGATGTTCAGTGCTTTCCACAGCAATAATTACATCTTCAATATTATGTTCTTTTATCAATTGTTTAATGTCTGATAGAACTCCCATTTTTGGAATAAACTCGCTCAACAAGTATTTTTCTTTTTCCTCTACACAAATAAATCCTATAAAATTGTAGCCACTCGATAGTTTCTCATTTTCTAATTCTTTGTACATTTCTACCGCCTTATTATTGCTTCCAATAATCAGGGTGTTAAAACGGATTTTCTTTTGATGAACTTTTAGAGCAGTAATAGTGGTGAGTAAAAACCTGAAAAAAGAAGTGCAAAGTAAATGAGCACAAAATAGCACTACAAACAAGCTGTAATAAGTTTGGTAATTATCAATGTAATCATCTAAAAGAGCAACAAAAAATATGATGATTGTTCCAATTAAAGTGATGGTAAAAGTTTGGGAAAATTCCTTTAATCTAGATTTTCTGTATATGTTTTTGTAAGTTCCTGTAATGACGTACAAAGCAATCCAGAAAAGAGGAATTACTACAATTCCAATATAAAATTTTGGAGTGAATTCAATAGACATTTCTTCAATAAAAACTTTTCGATAACTAAAAAATAAAGTCCAAGAAAGCACAGCAGACAATAAATCGAAAAACAGGTATTTTACTATTTGAGAATTTTTATTCACTAGTAAATAATTTTAAAATTATCTAAATACAATTCTGCTAATTCAGTGCTATTTACATCACGCCTCATAGAAATAAACACCTTATGACTAGTTGCACTTGGCGTATTGTTTATCGCCCCAGTTAGGTCGATATAAATTTTATTCCATTTATTTTTTGCATTAATAGTAACTATGGAAGTAGTAGTAACTGTTTGCGGATAATTGGCAAATATCCCCACTATAAAAGCCGTATTACATTTATAATTAAGTTCCAGATAAATAGGGGATGCGTCTGTTGGAAAGCTTGTTATTTCATCAGTTGCAATCTCAAAAGTAAGATCAGGGGCAAGTAAATGTGCTGCCCCAGATTTTGCTCCTTCCAATACTGTATCGGTAGTTTGGAAAAAGGAAGTATCGCTATTGTTGGTGGTTGAAAATATACTTCCTGCCCCTTCAAAATCTTCTATAATAAAATCTAGATTTTCGATATAATTAAAGGTGGGAGTAATAATGGTAGTGCTATCTTTGGTGAGCATTATTTCATTTGTAAAGTAATCATAAAAAGGGTATCTTACTCTAGTGGCTGCAATGCCATTATTTTTTATTCCTGCTTTTATACTGATGTTTTGTTTGCCTTCTAAAAGCACAGGAAATGTAGCGGGTAGCGGATAAATTCCTTGCAAATCGTTATCAAAATAAACCCAAACATCTGTAATTTTATGCGAATCACTTCCTTGATTTGTTTGTGTGTTTAGCTCCACAGCTGGAATGCTAATGTAAGAGGGAACGCCATCATAAGAGTCGTAGATAGTTAGTTTTTCGCAAGAAGATAAGAGAAAAATGGTTAAGAAAATAAATGGAAAAAATTGCTTCATAATGGCTTTGTGCTTTTTCAAACGCATCTTTTTATTCTTTATTTTATTTGCTCAGCAATTTGCTCAGCAACTTTTAGTGCATTGCAAGCATCTTGAATAGTTACAATCGTATTTGTATCGTTTTTTATTGATTGATAAAAGGATGTAAGTTCATCTTTTATGGCATTATTTTCATTTGTTTTTGGGCTTTCAAACCTAATTTGTTTTTTTGTTTTGCCTTTTCCAGGATCAATAATTAAAGCAAAAGGATCGTCTGTATTTTCCGCATCACTCATTTTGATAAGTTCCGCTTTTTTCTCTAGAAAATCAACAGCAATATAGGCATCTTTTTGAAAGATTCTGGTTTTTCGCATGTTCTTAAATGATATTCTGCTTGCCGTTAAGTTTGCAACACAGCCATTTTCAAATTCAATTCTAGCATTTGCAATATCTGGGGTGTCGCTAATAATAGATACACCACTTGCATTTATTTGCTTTACATCAGAATTCACAATTTTCAGTATAATATCAATATCGTGAATCATCAAATCGTGTACTACCGGCACATCCGTTCCTCTTGGGTTAAATTCTGCTAATCGGTGGGCTTCAATAAACATTGGATTGTTGCAATCCTTCTTAATTGCAGTAAAAGCAGGATTGAATCTTTCTACATGTCCTACTTGAATTTTCATTTCTTTATCTTTTGATAAATCAAGTAAATCTTGTGCTTGATTAATGGTAGCGGTTATAGGTTTTTCTACAAACAAATGTTTGCCTTTTTCTAAAACCAATTTGGCGTATTCAAAATGAAATTTGGTGGGAGTAACTACATCAATAGCATCACATTTATCTATTAAATCTTTAGCAGAATTAAATGCTGCAATTCCAAATTCAGAAGCTATATTTTTGGCAATTTTCTTATCAGAATCAAAGAATCCAATAAGCTGCAATTCTTGGATTTCTTTCAACAAACGAATGTGTATTTTTCCTAAATGCCCAGCACCAATTACGCCTATTTTTATCATTCTTTTGTATTATAGTTTCATTGGCGAAAATAAAATATTTATAGCGAAAAACAATTAAGCAGATAAAATAAATGCAAGACACATTCAAACATCAAGGTTTAAGAAGAAAACTTGTAGAAATAATCAGAGAGAAAGGAATAAAGGATGAGGCGGTTTTGTCGGCTATCGGTAAAATTCCAAGACACCTTTTTATGGATAATGCATTTATTAATTTTGCTTATGAGGATAAGGCCTTTCCAATTGGTGCGGGGCAGACCATTTCTCAGCCATTTACTGTAGCTCGGCAAACTGAACTTTTGGATATAAAACCGTATGAAAAAGTATTAGAAATAGGAACCGGTTCTGGCTATCAAGCGGCAGTGCTTATTGCATTGGAAGCAAAAGTTTACACCATAGAAAGGCAACAAGAACTCTACAAAAAAACAAAATCGTTTCTGCCAAAAATTGGTTATAAATGTCAGTTTTTTTATGGAGATGGCTATAAGGGCTTACCTAAGTTTTCCCCTTTTGATAAGATAATTGTTACTTGTGGAGCTCCAGAAATACTTGAAGATTTGCTTGCTCAATTAAAAGTAGGAGGGAAGATGGTAGCACCAATCGGAGAAGGTGATGTGCAAGTGATGCACTTAATAGAAAAATTGTCAGCAACAGAGACTAGAATAACAACACATGGGAATTTTTCATTTGTTCCTATGCTAAATGATAAGAATTATGGAAGCTAATTCAGTAGATAGAAAAGATAATGTATTAATGTGCTAATTTAATGATGTGCTGATGAGTAAAATGTAAAAATGTAGCAATGGAGAGATGTTGTTATTGATATTTTTTTATTTTTGCATATTATTAATCAAATCATTTTAAATTATGAAAAAAATTTACAGTTTAATTGTTGTTGCTATTTTAGTAACTACAACAATGTTTGGGCAAGGTTTAGGTGCAAGTTTAGATTATGCAATGTGGAATGGTACAATGATTGAGAATTCTGAAACTACAGGATCAACAATTATTGCAGTAAACTACACACACAATTTATCTGAAAAGATGAACTTAGTAGGTTCTGTTGGTTATGGAATGGGCTTTGGTGTTGTTCCTATGAAAGCAGATTTGAATTATGGAATTACAAATAAACTTTCTGCTAATTTAGGAATGGGTCTTTATATGATTTCTGATTCAACTTATGATGCAAATGCTATAGGAGTTGCAGAGGAGGGAAGTACAGATGCCGTAGATGGTTCAGCTAATGAATTCGGAATTAACCTTGGTTTAAGCTATCAAGTTACTTCTGCTATCTCGTTAGGATTTAATTACAACATGATTAAAAGTGGTGATTATGATTTTAATGGAATGCAATTCGGATTATCATATGCTTTTGGTGTAAAATCTACTGATGATAAAAAAGAAATTGAAAAAAAATAACTAACTAAAACAAATTATTATGAAAAAAATGTACAAATTATTACCCATTTTAATTGCAGCAATATTATTATCAAGCT